>JBFIXW010000082.1:0-8651 GCA_041605715.1 Paenisporosarcina sp. | reverse complement strand
GGCCAGTCAGCAACCGCGTCCGATCCATCTTTCATCGCTTCTGTTTCACGGTTTGGCGATGCAACGGAACCTGAATCTAAGTGATCACGGCCGATAACGATCGGTGCACTTAACTCACCACTAGCAACCATGTCGTTAATGATTTTGCCGAAACGGGCACGCTCGCCATATCCTAACCAACAAATTCGAGAAGGGAGTCCTTGGAATTGAATTTTCTCTTGCGCCATTTTAATCCAGTTACATAAATGGGTATTGTAGCTAAATTCACGTAAAATGACTTCGTCGGTTTTACGAATATCTTCAGGGTCCCCAGATAGTGCTACCCAGCGGAAAGGTCCTTTTCCTTCGCAAAATTGTGGACGGATGTATGCCGGCACAAACCCAGGGAAATCGAATGCGCGTTCAACACCTTCGTCTTTTGCCACTTGGCGAATGTTGTTTCCGTAGTCAAACGTAATTGCACCTTTGTCCATCATCTCAACCATTGCGGACACGTGAGTTGCCATAGAAGCTTTCGAAAGCTTTACATATTCCACCGGGTTTTCCGAACGAAGTTTTGCCGCCTCCTCTAGTGAGTAACCAGCTGGCACATAACCATTCAATGGATCATGTGCAGACGTTTGATCGGTTAACACATCCGGAATAAATCCACGTGCAATCATTGCTGGTAAGATTTCTGCCGCATTTCCAAGCAAACCAATTGATAGTGCTTTCCCTTCTGCTTTCGCTTCTTCAGCTAAACGAATCGCTTCATCAAGGGAATCGGTTTTCACATCCGTATAACGAGTTTCAATACGTCGATCGATTCTCGTTTCATCTACTTCAATTCCGATACATACTCCGCCAGCCATTGTTACTGCTAGTGGTTGAGCACCACCCATTCCACCGAGTCCAGCTGTTAATGTGATGGTTCCTTTTAATGATTCACCGAAATGTTGCTTCGCAAGTTCTGCAAATGTTTCATACGTTCCTTGAACAATCCCTTGAGAACCAATGTAAATCCAGCTTCCTGCCGTCATTTGGCCGTACATCATTAAGCCCTTCTTATCTAACTCATGGAAAGTCTCCCAGTTTGCATAAGCAGGCACAAGGTTTGAATTAGCAATTAATACACGTGGTGCATCAGTATGTGTTTTAAAAATCGCCACTGGTTTTCCAGATTGCACAAGCAACGTTTCATCGTTTTCTAATTCTTTTAATGAACGCACGATCGCGTCGTAGCTCTCCCAGTTACGTGCAGCTTTACCGATCCCGCCATATACCACTAAGTCATCTGGATGTTCTGCCACATCTGGATGTAAATTATTACTTAACATGCGCAGTGCCGCTTCTTGTTGCCATCCTTTTGTATTTAGTTCTGTACCTTTATATTGGACTACTCGTTCTGATGCTTTGATTTTCATAATGGTCCGCCTCCTATATCAATACTTCTATTTTATATTGAAAGTTCTGATAATTGTTTATAATTTAATGCTGATTTTATGTTTTAATGCTGATTTAGGGGTTAATTTATGATTAATTTCATCTGCACTATATTTTTCAGTAGAATTCATCTAATAAATAGAAAATGACCCGCTAGTTTTTCGGTCACTTCTTATTGCTTAACTCTTCATTTGTGCTTCTTACTTACACTCTTCTTAAAAATATTTCACAATCGATTTTTCTAGTTACGAACTTATAAAAACGAATGATCATGCGTACACTGCTACATAAAGGAAATTATGCAAAATCAACGGAAGGTGATTACAATCCTAAACTTTATTAAAAAGAATATTGAAGAATTAGTTATGGTAGGATTCGTTTTTTTAGGCTCATCCATTTTAGGGATTTTTGCTCTATCGCATGTTTACGGACTCTTTCCAGTATTACTCAGCGTGTGTATCGGCTTATTATTCATTCTAGCAATGGCAACTGTTTATGAGATTTACCTTGAACCTCGAATCTATAGCTTTATCATTCAGATAGTAGCGTTCCAAAGAAGAGTGAGGTTTGTTGAAACTATTTTTAATATACTAAAACGATTCCTTAGTCTAAAATTCCCAACAATTACTAGTAGAAAAAACGGATAAGTTATTCTGACTGCGTCATGATTATGGTTCTAATTATCTTAGTTAATTGATAAGGAAATTCACTTTTACGAATTAGAATAACCCGTCTCTCAAATGAGAGAACGGGTATCTACATACATTGCTCGATGAGTTATTACTTATATATGCAGAATAGATCATCAATTTCTAATTCCATGAAACCTCTTTGCGATTTCAGATGCTTTGTTTAATTGCATTTTTTAATCATTGCTAGATCTGGCAGTGGCAATTACTATCATTACAACTTTTAACGAAGAAATGCTTAACATTTCATAGCGACCGATAAATGACAAGGGCCCGTTTCAAACTTAGTGGATTTTCTTTCGAATCCACTCTACCATTTGTTTGAATAAAATCACTTTTCTATCTTGTAATAAACCAACTGTACCTTATTTCTGAATCATACTTAAACAATTTCCCAACAATACAATTTGAATTCATATAAGATTTTATAACCGAATGAAAAGAAATACTTCACATTTAGTAGCATTTAAAAATGATCTATCCACTCAGAAATACGATTTACACTCCTTGTTCTGTTGTACACAATTCCATAAGATCTAGACCAAAACTTAATTTTTTCAACCCCAAAAATCATCTTCATCATTTAGTTTTTTACCTTCCACTCTTCGTTGACGGAACGATAGCCCCATGGCTTAGCTGTTTCTGACAGCTGAGCCATGAGGCTATCTTATTTCTTTTCTTTGCATAAGTCTTCAAGAGTAATTAAAAGGAAACCATCACTCTGTTTCAACATTTCTATGTTAGCGTCAAACATGGAAGATTCTTTGAGTGTAACAGCGTAAGAGTGGGAAGAAATCAGCCTTAATTTAGCGGTACATTCACAGTAAAAGGCACGGTAAATACATGATCATCTCGCTTGAATTGTCCCCATATTTTATAAATTCCTGGCTCCGGGAAAGTAGTCATGAATGTAGCTTCGGGTCCAGTTGCTTTCTCTTCCACAGGATGAACATGCAAATACGTATTTGTATCTGCACTAATGATGACAACATGTCCGACAGCTCCTAAATAAGGTTGCAAGTCTATGATTGGTTCATTTTTTTCAACATCTTGAAAATTGAAATTCAATTCGGTTTGCATTCCTGCCATTAGATGATCGAATGTTAATTTTACTTCATTGCTATCTATGACTTGTGTCAACGCTCCTTCCTTTAGAGGGGTTTCTGTTCTCTTGTTTCCTTCTACTTGAATCATTTCAGATTTAACGACTTTCGAAAAACCTTTTGGAACATAGTCCGCATACAATTTATATGCTCCACCTGTAGGGAAAGTGGACATAACTGTAAATTTCCCTTCACCTTGATATTCCGGATGGATGTGATCGAAATATGTTAAATCTTCACTTACGACGATTAAATGCATGAGTTTTTCATGTTCTAATTTAAACTCTTTAATCGGGTTCCCAGATTCATCACTAACTTGAATATTCAGTTTATTATCTTTTCCACTTTGAGCAACTTCATCAAATTGAAAACTGACTGAAGAAGTAATAGTTGGCTTAGCTTCTTCGTGTGATTGATGATTTTCTTCGTTGCCATTATTTTTTACATGCTTTTCTTCATCGTTTGAATGATTGGCGTGGTCTGTACTACCACAACCACTCAACACGAAAAGCACTAAAATCAAAAATGTGAGTATTCGTATTTTCATTTCTTAAAATCTCCTGTCTACAATCGTTTAATCAGTACCAATATACCTCATAGGGGTATAAAATTCAACTTTCATAGTTGATAACAATCTTTAATTCAACAAAAAAAGACCTCACATGAGGTCGGGTATTACAAGGCAACAACCACTTTTCAAAAACGTTAACTGCAATCGTGGTAAAAATAATCACAATTGCAACCAGCCTGTCATCGGTTAAGTACTAACAACTGGCTGTATAAAAAAGGTATTTCATGCCTCTTCGTCTTCCATACATTTGTTTGAAAGCTATTCTTACGCAACCTTTTTAAATAAAGTAAAACAGTAAATTGCTGCTATCCCAACTAGAACATACACTATGCGAGCGATTGGGCTATCCATCCCCCCAAATAAACCTCCTACAAGATCCCATTGGAACAAACCAAAAAGTAACCAATTCAATCCACCGATAATAACAAGTAAAAGTGCGACCGTATTTAAACTTTTCATCATTTCATCTCCTTCGCTAGTTAAATTATTGCGCATGATTTGTGTAATCTTTTTATCACCAGATGATTCCTATTTAAAAACAATTATTTTACCCCCCATAAGATCGATAGCTTGATGGGGTTTGACCAGTGGACGTCTTAAACTTAGCATTGAAATACGATTGATGTGTGAAGCCACTTAAACGAGAAACTTCTTCTAATGACGCATCTGTTTCTTTTAATAAACGCTTGGCTTCTCGAATTCGTATTTCTTGTAAGGCTTCGCGGAATTTCACACCTGTACTTAGGTGAAATTTCCGGCTAAGCGTACTTTTGTTGATGTGTAACAAATCTGCACAAGCCGCTAAGTTCCAGGACGGGTTCCAATAATTTGATTCCATCATTGATCTCACTTTTTCAGGAAAGGAGGACTGTCCTAAATTGGAGAGACCAGGTTCTTTTAGTAATAACCTAATAAACTCGGTTAACTTTTGAATAATTGTATACATGATGGGCTCGCGAATCATGTCTTGGAAAAGTTGATGATATAGTTTTTCTACCATTCCTGAGCGCATCAATTTAGACGTCATAAACCTTCGAATCTGTGCTAATACACTTGTTAAACGAATGCGAACCATTTCAGGATCTGGGTACGGTGTTTCTAATACGAGGAGATCTTGTTCTAGCCAGTGTCGGATTGCTTTAATATCCTGTTTTTCTAACATTTCAATCCAAATTCGTTGTTCAATTGGAGACAAAAATGGATCTAGTTCTCGCCAGGTAAAGTCATGTGTTTCGACAGAAACAATATCGTATCCATCATAAAAAATACGTTCTTGGTATCTACGCATTTTTTGGTACAAGCTACGCAAGCTTGGTCCTTTTTCAGATTCAAATAAATAAAACGAAAGCAAAGTATCTGATTTTTGCTTCCATAGAGCATAAAACGATGCATAGGCTTCCGTTAATTGAGATTGCTCATTTATTCGGTGGACGACTAATATGAATTCAGAAAAAGGGAATACTTGAAATTGAGAGGGAAATGAAAATCCTTCTAAAGTTTTTACTATTTCCGAGCCCTCTTCTTTATTAGAAGAAACAATGGCACTGAGTAACAGGGACGAATCCGAGAACGTTTCTGTCAGCAATAAATCCTGGTACGAAAACATCGCGTTCTGAATGATTTGTTCTTGAGGCAATCTATTTTGCTCGTTGCGCAACCTAAAACGTTCTTGATTGATTACTCTAATTAACTGTTCGGGTTGAAACGGTCTAAACAAGACGTCTTCCGCTTTATGTTTTAATGCCCCGTAAGCAGTCTGGAATGTGCGATTGGATGAAAGACCTAGCCACCTTGAACCTGTTGGAAGAAAAGATTCTTCCAATACAGATAGGATATCCAAATCAATGATAAAAAATTCATACTTTCCAGAATGGCGATCGATCGTTGACTTCTCAACGGAATCTTCAATTTTTATGGAAACATCACGCAATTGAGAAGAAATGATCCACTTAATCCCTTGTGCTTCAAGTGGATCTTTCGTTAAAACGTAGACATGCATAGTAAATCTCCTCTTATCTTTGTGTAAACTGTATGGTTCGTTCACTTGTTGTGCAATCCTTTGATCGATTGTAACATTTATAGGCCCCGGATACGGCTACGTTTTGACAAAGGTAACTGCTGCTTAATACATTTATTCTTCGTTGTATTTATAGATTAAATACCAGCTTTCATTCAACACTGTTAGCCTTTTACTCCGGAACATCTCCCCCATACACCTTCCACTCTTCTCTCGATGGTCCATACATGCCTACCATGGCTAAACCAGCCTGACGCATTAACAACGTCAATTGACCTCTATGGTGAATTTGATGCTTCACTAATACATCTACAGTTTTTGCGCTCGACCACATCTCACCATACATGTCATGTTCTTTAGATAAATCGGCATCAGACCATTGTTCCTGCATCGCAGTGGCTAAATTTTCGCTAGCTTTCTCATATCCCTCTGCTATTTCTTGTGCAGTTGATGGCACATTGGCGTCATGATGCGGCGCATCAAATTCCAGTCCTACTCGCGACATCATTTCGTGAATGGAAACCACAATATGCCACGCTAAGAACCCTAAAGTTCGTTCTCCTTCAGCAACTCGTGTGGGTAAAGATTCGTCTGTTAACAAATCCAATAACTTTTGCGTAGATGTACTTTCATATGACCAATCTGCTAGAAACTCTTCAATTGTGTGATACATAATTTCCCTCCTTAAGATATCTCTTTCTGTATCTTTCGAGGGTTATTCTCAAATCCCTGCATTACGCTTCAATCGTTTCTTTGCTTTTACTTTCCACATCGATTAATTCTGATTGTAATAACCGCTTTTTTTCATCTAATGAATGCAATACTGTTGAAACGTCTCTGCTTGTGTTTTCAAGGTTTCCTTGAGATTTCCGAATGCGCGAGTGAATGGTCCACTCACTAAAAATATCATCAAAAAAATAATCCGCGACTTTGATAAAACTCCCTCGTTCCACGGTAAATGCACTTGCTTCTAAAGCTTGCACTTCCTTCATTTCTCTTTGGAAGCGTTGAAGTGACATCTGCGCACGATGGATGGTGTCTTCAGATTCATCAATGGCGTTATGCTTCATAGCGGTAACGATCATCCCGCCCCCTAAAAACGTATCCCATGTTGAAAAACTTTTGGCCGATGTAAGTTGATCAATCGCACTAGACAATAAAGATTTCGCAGTAGTTCCTGCACTTTGCGCATCATTTACTTCTTTTAACATCGTTTTGATTTCTGTTTGCCTTGTATATAAAGTTTCCAAAACAGAATAGTTTTCAGGTGCGTTTTCTTTTAACCATTGTTTTTTCTCATCCATTAGTTGTTGCCATTTCGGTTGTAACTGTCTAAAGCTTTCGTTGGCTAATTCTATCCGAACATTTTGTTCTTCTTGTTCCAGATCTTCAACCATCTTCACTGCTTCGTTCCATTTCAATTCAACCGCTGCTGCTTCCGCCTTCTCTTGGTCACGGATCTCGTCGAGGTTGCCTCTCCAATTTCGAACCATATTGGTGAATGAAAACCCATCTAACTTCTCCACATCTAGTTGTTCTTTTGTTAATTGTTTTTCCAGTTCATTTCGCTTGGTTGAATAATCGAGAATTTCTTGTTTTAAAGATTCCATTTTACGAACCAAGCGTTTTTCTTCATTCATTAACAGCTGCAGTTCAGACTGTTTTTGTTGATATATCAGCCACATGTCCATCACTCCTTGCTAAATATACGATTAAATATAGAAAGAAGTTTCATTCTTTTAATATTTTGGGAATACATTGAAATGTTGGAACTTTTCATCTAGTTGAAGAGTCTAATGAGTACGTATTGAAATCGGATGAATTAGGGTGGTTTATGTTATGAAAAAGTGGATTGCGACAATCGTGGTTATAGGAGTTATTAGTACATACATGGCACTTTCAACGAAATTTCACTATCCTGAACTGCCATTTCCGAATAAAACTAAATATGAAGTAGCAAAACTAGCCACCACTTCTACTTTACCGCTTTCTAAAATTACACAAGAAGACGGATATATATGGTTTGTTACAGATGATTCGCAAGAAATTGCAGAAGAATCACTAAAAAAGCGGCTAAAAAATATTGGTTGGGAATTTGTTGAGCAAGATGGATCTGGTTACTTCTTTGAGAGAAACGGCGAAAGAGTAATGATTGAAAGCAAGAAATGGACAAGCAATTATCTTCTTTTTCAACTACCTATTGGTCTTTAAGGTTTTTCCTCACTATAAGACTAGGTGAATACAGCTTCCTTATGAATAATTGACTCCTTCATTATATTTGACCACAAAAAACACCTCAAAAGTTAGATTTGGTGTTCTAACTTTTGGGGGTGCAGTACAAAATGAATTTTGAGACAGCCTCTTTTTATTGATTATTTTTTCTTTTTCATGCCAAATGGCCACCAAACTCCGCGGTCAAATGAAACCGTCATAGCTGGGATTAATAATGGCAAAACAATTAATCCATAAAGCAGAAGTCCAATCACGACAATTGATGCGATTTGCATCAGGCTTAGAACACCTGATGGTAACATCGCGCCGAACGTACCCGCTAAAATAATAGCTGCCGTGATAATAACTGTACCCATTTTCGCCATAGAAATGCGCATCGCTTCACGAACGGTCAATCCACTCTCAGCTTCTTCACGGAAACGATCGAGCAAGAAGATCGAATAATCGACACCAAGTGCGATCAACATCACAAACCCAAAGAACGGAACAGCCCAGCTAATACCGTCAAACCCTAAGATGTTTTCGAAAATAAGTTCAGCGATCGCAATGGACGTGAAATACGTTAACAACAATGAACCAATCATGAACAATGGCATAATCATCGATCGGAATAAAAT
>JBFIXW010000081.1:0-8741 GCA_041605715.1 Paenisporosarcina sp. | reverse complement strand
TGGAAGTGATATCGTTAATAATAAATTCCTTTTCACTGTCTACAGTTGATTGAAATGGAGGCGACGACTCCGTGGGGAATCAGCACGAGCTTTAGACCCTGGACTGAGCTCCGCGAAGGAAGCGGCTATAGCCGTGCCCCCGGAAAGCGTCCGCAGCAATGGAAATCAACAGCTTGACTCTAATACACTTAATATTTTCACTCAATCAAAAATCCCCACAACTCAGCTTTCGCGAAGTTGTGGGGATTCCTATTAAAAATTATTTAGAAGATTTAACTGGATCTTCAGAAATTAATTCAACTTCGTTCCAATCAAAGTCACCAGAGTAGTCAATATCATAGTACTTCACAGCATCGTTAACTGGACGAAGTTCTAAACGGTATTGAGTTGGAATGATTGGAACGTTTTCTGACATATATTCTTGCCATTCGCGGAATTTACCTGCACGGTATTCAGAATCGAATGCTTCAGGAGAGTCGATAGCAGCTAAAAGCTCTTCTAACTTCTCAGAAGTGTAACGGCTGAAGTTATATTGTGCAGTTTTTGAGTAAAGACCTGATGGAGATGGGTTAGTACCTGTACCCCATGCAGCCATGAAGATATCGATTTCTGGATCATCAGCTTGAACTTTATCGTAGAAGCTATTGAATTCGATTGTACGACCTGTTGCAAGAGTTACATTTAAACCAACGTCTTTCCAGTTTTGCATATAGAATGATGCGATATCTTCAGCGATATCTCCACCAGACATTGTAGCGAATTTAATTTCAAGTGGTTTACCTTCTGTGTCTTCACGAAGACCGTCGCCATCAACGTCCTCATATCCAGCTTCGTCTAATAAAGCATTAGCTTTGTCCACATCATACGTGTAGCCTTCTAATGAATCATCATAGAATGACGCAAATACTGGTGGAATTAAAGATGTAGCACGTTCACGTAAATTGTTGTAATACACTTCAGAAACTTGTTCTACGTCAATTGCATAACCCATTGCTTGACGAAGTTTAACATCGCCCATTTTAGCATTTGGATCCATTACAACTTCGCTCTTATCCATGTCGTATTTACCAAGTTTGAAACCAATGTATTGGTAGTAAAGTTCATTACGGCCAAGTACAGTTAGGTTGTCAAAATCTTTGATTTCTAAATACTTATCTGTGCTAAATGTGTTAGCTGTCATATGGTATTCCCCTGTTTGTAATGCAACAGAGATTGATGTTGAAGGAACTGTTTTTACTAAAACGCTATCAAGTTTTGGAGCACCTTTCCAGTAGTTTTCGTTTTTCACGAATTGTACTGATTCACCAGGTACGATTTTATCAAATTTGAAAGCACCTAAAGTGACAATGTTTTTACGAACTGCATCTGACTCAAGCAATTCAGCTACAGGAATATCCTTAAGCACGTGGCTTGGTTCAGCAGAAGTCCAGATTCCATCACCACCACTGAAAATAGCTGGAGATAATTTATTGAATGAAATTTCTAAAGTCTTTTCATCCACTTTCTTTAAACCTGAAATTGTATCAGCTGTACCAGCGTTGTATTCAACAGCACCTACGATGTTTTGGAAATCAGCATCGTAACGTACTCCTGTGTAATCAGGAGAACCGATAATTAAGTATGGCTGTATTAAATCTTCAATTTTAAGTGGCTCACCATCAGACCATTTTACTCCGTCTTTGATCGTGATTGTTACTTTATTGTTATCTTGATCAACTTCCATACCTGCGATACCATCGTTCGTTAATAGGAAGTCACCATCTGTTTCAAAAATTGAATTGCTAGCGAATTGCATAATATCCGCATCGTACGCATCCTCATATAGAACCGTAGAGAAAATCCCTTGGAAAGGTGAGTCATTTACTAGAGCTACTTTTAAAGTGCCTCCTTCAATAACATCTCCCTCATTTTCAACAGTTAATGGGAAACTTGCAGTATCCACTTCTTCTTCAGTGTCACCATCATCATTGTCTTTTGGAGCATCGTCTCCATCTTTTGTACTTTCTCCATTACATGCACCAAGTACAAGCATGAAAGCTAAAAGTAATGCTAATAACGACCAAAACTTTTTGTTCATTCCTTTTCCTCCTTTTTTATCTCTTGTTCTATATATCAAACGGTAACCGTTTAATACCAATAATAATTAGGGATTACCCTAAACGTTGCTTCGCATCTGCAGATCGGCGAATTGCTTGACCCACATAGTTGATGCCTAACATTAATAAAAGAATGAGTAGTGATGCTGGGAGCCATACCCACCACTTATCTTGTAAAACAAGTGGATTATTTGCATAACTTACTAATGTTCCTAAACTCGGTGTTGAAGGTGGCAAACCAAATCCTAAATAAGAAAGACCTGTTTCAATACCAACATTTCCTGCAAAAGCTAAAGTAAGATCCACAATGATGATGGAACTTAGGTTAGGCATCATTTTGCCGAAAATAATGGTCGCATCACTTGTACCCATTGTTTTCGAGGCATTAACATAATCTCTCCGACTTTCAGATAACGCTTTACTTCGGATTAAACGAGCTGTACCCGGCCAAATAAATACGCTGAGAATTAAGACGAAAATCGGTATATTATATTTTGGTACAATTGTTACAAATACAATAATGATCATTAATGATGGAATCGTAATGAAGAAATCGATGATTCGCATAAAGATATTGTCAATCCAGCCACCAAAGTAACCGGTGGTTAATCCAATTATAAGACCAACAGCACCCGTCAAAAGTGTTACTGCGATAGCAATAGAGATAGAATTTCGAGCTCCAATAATTAATTGTCCTAAGATATCTCGTCCACCTTGATCAGCACCAAGGAAGAATTTCTCTCCTGGCTCAGCGAACTTATCTCTTAAACTAACGCGCATCATTTCTTGTTGATCAATAAACATAGCCCATATATAGATCCCTAAAATTACAATGATTAGTGCGATAAGTGAAAACATCGCGAGTTTATCTTTTTTAAATTCACGCATGATTACTTGAAATCCAGTCGGCGGAGAGCTTTCTGGATGTTCAGATTGAATCAATACATTTTCTGCCTGCTCTTTCATGTATGTACACTCTCCTTAACCATTATTTTCATCAATCTATCCTGATTCGTGGATCTACAATGCTCATAATAATGTCAGATAATAGACTGCCTAATAATGTTAAGAATCCATACAGCATAACCAAAGCAGTAATTACACTATAATCACGTCCAGCAATGGAATTAATGAATAATTGACCCATTCCAGGATATGCGAAAATTGTTTCAATAAAGATGGAACCAGTAAGTAAACCTGTGATTGTAAATCCTAAGAATGCAGCAATCGGCAATAAAGAATTTCGGAAAATATGTCCTGAATATACTTTATTTAAAGGAATTCCTTTACTACGAGCCGTACGGACATAATCCGCTGACTTCGAATCGATTACTTCTGTTCTCAAATATTGAATAACCCCTGTTGTACCTAAAACGGCAGCCGTTAGTGCTGGTAATAAAATATGATAAATTTTACTCCAAAGATAACTTAAAGTACCACTGTCATATTTAATATCTACTGTCCCGCTTGTCGGGAACCATTGTAGCTTGTATCCAAAGAAGAAGAGAAATATTAAAGCTAATACAAATACTGGAATTGCATAACTGATAAAACTATATAAAACAACAGTCTTATCTAAAAATGTATTCTGGTACCTTCCAGCAAGAACCCCTAATGGAATTGCAATTAAATACAGTAAGAATGCACTTAGTAAGGACAACCACAACGTATTCATTGCACGGTCCCCAATTAAGTCAGCTACTTGCACTTTATATGTGTAACTTTTACCGAAATCACCTTGGAATGCGTTCCCCATCCATTTAGCATATTGGACGTACCAAGGGTCATAGAATCCAGCTTGCTCACGTAATTGTTCAATTCGTGCTGGATCAGTGTCTGGTGTGATCATTCCTGTAAAAGGATCTCCAGGCATGAATTTCGCCATCACAAAGATTAGAAGACTTAAAACTAATAATTGGGGAATCATGACTAATACACGACGAAAAATTGTTTTCCACATCTTAAATGACCCCCTCTATCTTGTCCGTCTTCGCAACAGCATGCGTATCCGAAATAGACTGAAGATCATAAACCCGACCATTTAAATCAAAATACTGATGGTGATCAAGTTGATAATTCTTTTCTACATTAATGCGCTCGATTTTACGTTCCACACGACTTTCAGGTTCTATGTTTGGAATAGCCGACAATAGACGTTTCGTGTATATATGTTGCGGATTTTGATAAATATCTTTTTTCGATCCCGATTCGACAAATCGACCTTTGTACATAATCGAAATATGGTCACACATGTGTTTCACAACTCCAAGGTCATGTGAAATGAACAAGTAGCTCAATCCCAATTCATCTTGAATATCTTTTAAGAAATTCAACACCTGTGCTTGAACGGATAAATCTAGTGCCGATACAGGTTCATCTGCAATTATCAATTTCGGATTAGTTGCGATTGCACGTGCAATACCAATACGCTGCTTCTGCCCACCAGAAAATTCATGCGGATACTTCAATTTTGCATCTTCAGGCATTCCAACGATTGCTAACAATTCATTGATTTTTTTGCGTTCTTCTAAATCTGACAGGCCTAAGAAATTCCGAATTGGTTCAGACAAAATATCTTGAACGCGTTTTCGTGGATTTAAACTCGAGTGGGCATCTTGGAAAATCATTTGAATATCCCGATTGTAAGAAGAATTACGTTGACGACGTTGATTCGTCACATTTTTTCCTTCGTATATGATTTGTCCTGATGTTATTTTTTCAAGTCCGATAATGGCTTTACCTGTTGTGGATTTTCCACAACCAGATTCACCAACTAAACCATATGTCTTCCCTTTTTCGAATTCCATATTAATACCGTCAACAGCATGAACATGGTCAACGATGGTATTAAAGAAGCCACCGCGTACAGGATAATGGACGCGTAAATCTTTTATTTCCATAAAACTCATGTCAAGCTTCCCCCTTCTTCACCTTCAAAGTGAAAGTGGTTCCAGCAGGTACATCGTACAAAATGTCCTGGTGCTATCTCGTGAAGTTGTGGTTCTTTTTCATGTGCCTCAGCTGGAATCCAAGGAATCCGAGGAGCAAAGCGGCAACCATCTCGCGGTAAGTTTACTAATGATGGCACGATGCCTTGAATGACTTCTAGTTTTTCGTTATCGCTATGTGTTTGTGGAATTGAGTTTAATAATGATCGAGTGTAAGGATGGACGGGATTGCTGAACAATTCATCAACAGGTGCTTCTTCAATTACTTGTCCTGCATACATAACCGCAACACGATCTGCTACTTCAGCAACGACACCAAGATCATGCGTGATTAAAATAATCCCAGACTCAGTCTCAGCTTGTAAGTCTTTCAAAAGATCTAAAATCTGCGCTTGAATGGTTACATCTAAGGCAGTGGTTGGTTCGTCTGCGATAATAATCGATGGCTTACAAGAAATAGCAATAGCGATGATTACACGTTGACGCATACCACCTGAAAGTTGATGAGGAAATTGTCGTACGACTCGTTCCGGTTTAGGAATTCCTACTTGGTTTAGCAGTTCAATCACACGATGAGATCGCTCTGTTTTTGACAACTTCGTATGATACATTAATGCCTCTGCGATTTGATCTCCAATTCTCATTAATGGATTTAACGCAGATAACGGGTCTTGGAAGATCATCCCAATATCATTTCCACGAACGTTATTTAGTTTGTCATCCGCCAATTTGGCTAAGTTGAGACCTTTAAATTGGATTTCACCTGAAATTTTGGTGTTGTTAGGATCGTGGAGTCCAATGATTGATGTTGCTAATGTACTTTTACCACATCCTGATTCTCCAACGATGGCTAAGATTTCATTTTTCTTTAAATGAATCGAAACGCCATCTACAGCATTGAAATATGTATCTTTCACACGAAAACCAGTATGTAGATTATTAATCGTTAAAAGTTCTTGAGTCGGATTCAAATGATTACTCCTCTCATGCATATACTAAGATGATATGAAACTTGTACTCTTTTTAAAATTTAAATTATTCAGTTAATTGTTCACCTAGTTTTAAATTCTATTACAGAATTATTACAACCGCAATATAAATTTTGCATATTTCCTAATATTCGCTAATTTTGTCATGTATTTTATTGTCAAAACCCTTTAATATCACGGTTTATAAGTTTACTAAAATATTTCATTGTAAAAGATGTTTTTTGTCATGAATATTTATTCAAAAAAAACCCCCTCTTAAAGAGGAGATTTTAGAAGATTATATTTTTTTGAAAACTAAAGTTGCGTTATGACCACCGAATCCAAGTGAATTGCTCATCGCATACTCAATATCTTTTGGACGAGCAGCATTTGCCACATAATCTAAATCACAAATTGGATCTGGATTTTCTAAATTCATCGTGGGTGGCATAATTCCTTCGTGAATCGCTAGTGCTGTAAAGATTGCTTCGATCCCGCCTGCCGCACCAAGTAAATGGCCTGTCATCGACTTCGTAGAACTCATGGCGAGTTTATTGGCATGTTCACCAAAAACAGATTTTACGGCTAATGTTTCGAACTGATCGTTGTACGGTGTGCTTGTTCCATGAGCATTGATATAGTCAATTTGAGAAGGATCAATTCCTGCCCCTTCAATTGCTTGTTTCATTGCACGTGCTGCACCTTCCCCTTCAGGAGCGGGAGCGGTAATATGATGTGCGTCACCAGTTGAACCGTAGCCAATAATTTCGGCATACATTTTCGCTCCACGTGCTTTCGCATGTTCGTATTCTTCTAAAATTAAAATACCTGAACCTTCGCCAATGACAAATCCATCGCGATTTGCATCAAAAGGACGTGATGCCGTTTTAGGGTCTTGATTTAACGTCAGAGCAGTATTCGCACAGAAGCCAGCTATAGACATATTCGTAATTGGCGCTTCTGCTCCACCTGATATCATCACGTCTGCTTCTCCACGTTCGATAACTTTAAAAGCATCACCAAGTGAATTCGTACCAGATGCACATGCTGTTACGGTACATGAATTCATCGCTTTTGCTCCAAAATGAATCGATACTTGACCAGCTGCCATGTCTGGAATCATCATAGGAACAAAGAATGGACTTACACGTCGGTATCCTCTATCTAAAAACGTACGGAATTGCTGTTCATACGTCTCCATTCCCCCGATACCTGAACCAATCCAAACACCTGTACGAAGGCCAAGTTCTGGTGTAATTTCTAACTCTGCATCTTTAACAGCCATAATCGAAGCTGCTAGAGCGAAATGAGTAAATCGATCCATTTTACGTGCATCTTTCTTTTCAATATACGATTCAATATCAAAATCTTTTACTTCAGCTGCTACTTTTGCTGGAAAGTCATCTGAATTCACCCGAGTCATTGGTCCAATACCTGATCGTCCTTCTTTTATTCCAGCCCAAGTTGTATCTATATCATTTCCTAAAGGCGTAACTGCACCTATTCCTGTTATTACAACACGACGTTTTGTCATGATAGTCGTTCTCCCCTCATCTATAAGCTTAAACTATGTTTTATTTTCCCCAACGCATGGCAATGGCACCCCAAGTTAATCCGCCACCGAACCCAACCATCACAATAACATCATCGTCTGAAATCTTCCCATTTAATACTTCTTCTTTCAATGAAATCGGAATCGATGCAGCAGATGTATTACCAAACTGATTAATGGTTTTGGACATTTTCTCTTCAGGTAAACCTAAACGTTGACGAGATGATTCCATAATCCGAATATTAGCTTGGTGAGGTACTAAGAAATCCACCTCATCTTTAGAAAGTCCCGCTTTTGTTATCACATTTTCTGCTGACTCACCCATTTGGCGAACCGCAAATTTAAACACTTCTCTACCATTCATTTCAAGATACGGTCCATCTTGATATAAGTGCTTACCACCTGATCCATCTGCTCCAAGTTCAAACGATAAAATTCCTCTTCCTTCAGAAACATTCCCAACAATTGCAGCTCCAGCCCCGTCACCGAATAATACGGCTGTATTTCGATCTTCGAAGTTCGTAATCTTTGAAAGTTTTTCTACACCAACGACTAATACATATGGATAAGTTCCTGATTCTATAAATTGTTTTGCCGTAATCATCCCGTACATAAAACCAGCACAAGCAGCAGAAATATCCATAGCTGCAGCATTAGTAGCCCCTAAACGATCTTGAATCATGGTTGATACGCTAGGAAATGGTGTATCCGGAGTGACGGTAGCCACTAAAATTAATCCAATCTGATCCGCACGAATTCCTGCATCATGAATTGCGTCCTTTGCCGCTTCATAAGCCATATCGGACGTATTGACGTCGTCCCCAGCATATCGTCTTTCTTCTATACCAGTTCGAGTGCGAATCCACTCATCGGTTGTATCCATTCTTTTCTCTAAATCAAAATTGGTAACGACTTGTTCAGGAATATATCTACCTAAACCCACTATTCCAGCATTCATGAGACAACCTCATTTCGTTTGTTATCAATTATTAGTACCTGGTAATAATAATAACGAATTCAAGGGCATTTGACAACCGTCCGCCACGACTTCGCCAAATATACGCGTACATTTTGAAAAGATTCTTTTTCAATAAAGAATCGTATGGTATGATAAAGTCATTAAATAGTCTGTTTAGAGGTGAAACCACATGAAATTTGTCTTTACATTTATTTGGTC
>JBFIXW010000080.1:0-8798 GCA_041605715.1 Paenisporosarcina sp. | reverse complement strand
TACTACAGAGACAACTTCAGGAATAATATCTCCAGCTTTTCGAATAATCACGGTATCGCCAATGCGAATATCTTTTTCACGAATTAGGTCTTCATTGTGTAAAGAAGCTCTTCCAACTGTCGTTCCCGCTACTTGAACTGGTTCTAAAATAGCCGTTGGTGTTAAAACACCTGTACGACCAATCGTCAATTCAATCGAAAGAAGTTTCGTTTTCACTTCTTCCGCTGGGAATTTGTAAGCAGTTGCCCACCTTGGGCTCTTTGCGGTGAACCCAAGATCTTGCTGATGGACGTATCGATTAATTTTGATCACAATGCCATCTATTTCATACGGGAGGGTTGGTCGTTGCTCTGTCCATTTCTCGATGTAAGCTTGCACTTCATCAATGGACTGGCAAAGTTTACGTTCTTTATTCGTTTGAAAGCCAAGTTCATCTAAATAATCCAGCGCTTCAGCATGTCCATCAAGTCCAAGTGCTTCTCCGTCTCCACCAATCCCGTATACAAAAATGGAGAGGTTGCGACTTGCTGCAATTTTAGGATCCAACTGACGAAGTGATCCAGCTGCTGCATTTCGTGGATTCGCAAAATTTTCTTCTTCATTTGCCATTCGTTGTTCATTTAAAGCTAAAAATGATTTTTTAGGCATATACGCTTCACCGCGAACTTCAATCGTGATAGGTTTTTTTAAACGTAACGGAATCGCTCGAATGGTTTTGAGGTTTTCGGTAATATCCTCACCCACTCGACCATCCCCACGAGTTGCGCCACGAACGAAGACTCCCTCTTCATAGGTAAGAGAGATCGCTAGTCCATCAATTTTTAGTTCACATACATATGAAAACGAATCACCAATGCTTCCACGAATTCGGCGATCAAAGTCATCTAAATCATCACGACCGAATGCATTCGATAAACTTAGCATCGGATACGTATGTGCGATCTTTTTAAACCCTTGTAAAATCGTCCCTCCCACGCGTTGAGTGGGCGAATCTGGGAAGATTAAATCCGGATATTCTGATTCAATTTCAATCAGCTCATGTAAGTACTGATCATATACAGCATCTGGCACGAGCGGTTTGTCCAGTACGTAGTAGGCATATCCAGTATCATGCAACAGCTGATTTAATTCTTTTACACGTTGTTCCAATTGCACTTTATCCATTTTTGTTCCTCCGCTCGGATCATATCATTCAAATTTTAAAGGTTGTTGCTAGTAGCCATCCCTTTAAAATTTATACTTTTTCAATCGGCGCAAACTTCGCTAATAATCGTTTAATACCAGTTGGGCTTGGGAATGCAATGTCTAGTTCCGTGTTTTCACCTTCACCACGAACACTAACGACAGTCCCTTCTCCCCACTTCTTATGAAGTGCTTTACTTCCAACTTGCCATCCTAGTTTGTCTCCACCAGATGTTTTATAAACAGGACGTTGAACCGCAGCACGTGTAGTGGTGCCAGTTGAGCGACTTGTTGTCGTTGTTCGATTCGACCCGGCTTTTTGTTTTAAGACCACTTGCTCCATAATATCATCTGAAATTTCAGCGATAAATCGAGACGGGTTGTTGTAACCGCTGCGTCCAAACAATGTTCGTGACTGTGCACATGTTAAATACAAGCGTTCTTCAGCTCGAGTAATTCCAACGTAAGCAAGTCGACGTTCTTCTTCCATTTCGTCGGTATCGCCAATAGATCTTGAATGAGGAAACACATTTTCCTCCATACCTACGATAAAGACCACTGGGAATTCAAGTCCTTTTGCAGCATGCATGGTCATTAATACGATATTTCCTTTAGACTCATCTTCTTCGCTTCCTAGCTTGTCTAAATCGGAAATTAGAGCTAGGTCAGTTAAGAAAGTAACGAGCGATTTATCATCACTGCGCTCTTCAAAAGCTTTCGTTACGGATAAAAACTCTTCTATATTTTCTAAACGGCTTTCTGCTTCGATGGTTTTTTCGTTGCGAAGCATATTACGGTATCCGGTTTTGTCTAACACTTGTTCTACAAGCTCTGTTACCGATATAAATTCCTGCATTTTCGTAAAACCCTCAATTAATGAATGGAACTTGGCCGCTTCATTTGCTGCGCGTGCAGGAAGTCCCATGAAATCAACTTCTCTAAGTGCATCAAAAATGGACCGATCTTGTTCAATCGCAAATCGAGCCATTCGCTCAAACGAAGTAGCACCAATATTACGTTTAGGTTCGTTAATGACACGTGACAACGACAAATCGTCCTCATTATTTGCAATAAGACGTAAATATGCCAGTAAATCTTTAATCTCTTTTCGATCATAGAACTTTGTTCCGCCAACTATGGTGTAACCCATATTCGACTTTACTAAAACTTCCTCCATGACGCGGGATTGTGCATTTGTTCGATAAAGAATCGCAAAGTCGTTTAATGTGCGACCATCGGTTTCCATAATTTCTTGTATGGTTTTCACAACAAATTGCGCTTCTTGTTGCTCATCGTAAGCTTTATAGACTCGAATCGGTTCACCTGACTTATTTTCGGTTCGAAGTTCTTTCGGGTAACGACCTGTATTATTTACAATGACGTCGTTTGCTGCTTTTAGGATGCGTTGCGTCGATCGATAGTTTTGCTCAAGCATTATCACGCGTGCTTGAGGATAATCTTTCTCAAACGACATGATGTTCTGAATATCCGCTCCACGCCATCTGTATATGGATTGATCGGAATCTCCTACTACACAAAGATTGCCAAACTTTTTCGCCAGCATTTGAACTAAATCATACTGAGCTTTGTTCGTATCTTGGTACTCATCCACATGAATATACTGAAACTTGTTTTGATAGAATTCCAGTACTTCAGGTACACGTTTGAAGAGTATCAACGTCGTCATAATCAAATCATCAAAATCGAGTGACTGGTTTTTCCGTAGGCGTTTGTCGTAGGCAGTATAGACTTCCGCCGCTGTTTTCTCGAAAGGATTGAATTGATTGGCTTGGCTTTGGAATGTTGCCGCATCAATGCATTCGTTTTTCGCTGAACTTATGGCGTTTAACATCGAGCGTGGATCATATTTTTTGGGGTCGATATTTTGATCTTTTAAGATTCGCTTAATGACGGTTAACTGATCACTTGTATCTAAAATCGAAAAGCTTTTCGAATAGCCAATTCGGTCTATATCCCTACGAAGAATACGTACACACATGGAGTGGAATGTTGAAACCCACATACGGTCGCCTGTTCCATTCCCAAGTAATCCATCGATTCGATTTCGCATTTCACGAGCCGCTTTATTCGTAAATGTAATCGCTAAAATCTTTGAAGGATAGACGTCTTTTTCCACAACTAAATAAGCGATGCGGTGCGTTAAAACACGCGTTTTACCTGATCCCGCTCCCGCCATTATTAGAAGTGGTCCTTCAGTTGCTTTTACTGCTTGTTCTTGTTCAGGATTCATCCCGTTTAATAGGTTTTTTACGAGTAATTCCATTTTGCACCGTCCTTTACCAAACATTTGTTCTTCTATTATAAGCTGTTTTGAATCAATGTCAAAAAGCCTCTGATTTAACCGCATCTACTGTTAATAAAGCTTCATCAAGATTGTCATATAGATGATTTCCAATAACAATTGTATCTGCGTAAGTGGCCATTTCTTTCGCCTGTTCGATGGTCGTAATTCCTCCACCATAAAATAGACGCGTGTGGTTTAGCACGCCTTTAGCGGCTGCAACCATTTGGGGATCTCCATATACACCGCTGTATTCCATGTAGAATATCGGTAATTTGAAGAAATTCTCGGCTAATCGCGCATGAGCAATGACGTCTTCTTGTGAGAGCTCTGTATTCGCATCCGTTACGATCGCAGCTTTACAATCTTTATTCAAAATACAATAGCCCTCTGGGATGAGCTCGTCCCAATCCATAAAATCGCCATATGCTTTTATGGCATCCAGATGGAGTTCCTTCACCCATTTCGTGTTCGAGCTATTGAGTACTGTGGGAATAAAATAATAGTCAAACCCTGGTGAGATTGACTCTACATTTGAAATCTCTAGGACGACTGGGAGTTTATAATGACGTACACGCATAAGTAAATCCAAGACTAACTCGAGTGTCACCCCATCTGTACCGCCAATGATGATGGCATCGGTTCCAGACTGACACACTTCCCTTAAGTTTTCGTCAGATATCTCTTTTGCAGGATCTAGTTTAAACACATGTCGCCATTTCAAGTAGTCCATGGTTAGCCACCTATCGTTAAATTCGGTATTAAAATTCAATACGAAATCAATTTTTACTTATCTTATTAGTATAACAAAAAAACTGACTAGAGATGGTCTCTAATCAGTCTTTAGGGAATTGAAATGGTTTTTCGTCAGGATATAATCTTCCGAGCATCTCATCATATGTATCATTGCCATAATCGAAACAGCGTCGAACACGCGAGATAGTTGCTGTACTTGCCCCAGTTTCGTTTTTAATGACTTCATATGTCTTTTTCAGACGAAGTAAATGGGCCACTTCAAATCGTTGTGCAAGAGATTGGATTTCGCTAATTGTGCATAGATCGTCAAAGAATCGATAACATTCCTCGATGTCTTTTAATTCTAAAACAGCTTTAAATAATTGTTCGGTTTGATGTCCGCGAATTTTTTCTATTTGCATGAATGGACCCTCCTTTCTTATGTTTCTTAAGGACTAAATGTCACCATCTGTTCCAAACCCGGTTTCGTTTTCACTAAGTGAACCCAAGACTTTCCTGGAACTAACATGGCCGGCAATCCGTTTTCAATTGGGACGAGAATGCCATCTATTTGTTGCCATTCAATTTCTTTCATAATACCTGCTTGAAATAAATATGCACGACCGCCAGATGTTAGGTTAAGTTGTTGTCTTCCTTGTTCATCGATGGTTTGGTGTGGAACTTCAAAGAAAAGAACGTTCGACAAACTCACTTGTTCAAGCGTGTCTTTATCCGTTGTTAAATGACCACTTGAAGAACGCGAGTATTGTTGAGTAAGTGTATCATACGTGTAGACATGGTGGAAGTCTTCACTTACACCAAACCGTACATCAATCACACTCGCAATCGCTCCCATTTTCGCCCCTTCTGCAGACTCATAATAAGAAAAAGGCGGCATCTTTTCGATTTCGATGCTTGCACCTACTTTTTCCATTCCTTGCAAAACGTGTTCCCCAGTTGTATATGAATTATGTGGCGCCTTTCGATCCTTCGATCGGTTAAAAAGCGTTCCATCATACTGCATCCCATTTATATGATCGACTACACCTGATGCGAGGATTTGTCTGGCTTCTGGACTGTATCCATGTGCTACATAAAATGCATCAAGTCCATTTGCGATTTCAATGAAATAATCACGTGCACTTCGAACCGGTCCAATTCGTTCAGGCAGTTCGCTTTGATATAAAGCTAGTAATCTCGTCACGTTAGCTTCCGCTACCATTTCGTAGACAATATCTGCTTGCGCAAT
Organism: Paenisporosarcina sp.; assembly: GCA_041605715.1. GTDB lineage: Bacteria > Bacillota > Bacilli > Bacillales_A > Planococcaceae > Paenisporosarcina. The sequence goes on along the minus strand of JBFIXW010000080.1, from coordinate 3,330 downwards.
ACCAGATTGCGGACGAGCGTGTGGATGATTATTAATCGTGACTAGGACTGGACGATTCGTGAACTCTTTTTCTCCGCGAACACCAGTAAATGGCGCTTGATACGGAAGAACAACTTCTACTTCTTCTTCATCATCAGTCATGTCTACGACTTCAATCTCTTTTTCTTCATCGTCTTTTGCGATTTCGGTTGAATCTTCTTTGTCTTTTGAACAACCTGAAATAAGTAATATCGCGAACATAGCTACTACATACTTCTTCATTTCCTCATCCCCCTTACGATCTCATAAATGAAGGAAACAAGACTGATTTTTTCATGACGTCATAAATGCCGCGTTGTGTGATTCGAACATATGGTAGATGCGTAGATTGTAAGAACAACAAAGTGTAGATGGCATCACCATATTTATAGCCTCTCTCAAAAAGTGCTTTTTTCAAGGCTAATTCCTGTTCAATTAGTACTTCAACACTCTCTGATGAAAGACCCCCACCAATCGTCAGAGGAATATCCGCGACCACTTCGCCCTCTTCAACTAACACTATTCCACCTTTGCGACGTTTCATTTCATTGAAAGCTGTCAGCATGTCCCTTCGACTCTTCCCAATCAGAATAATATCCCCTGTATTCGAGTAAGACGAGGCAAAACCCTGTACAGATGTGGCAAACCCTTTAATCATCGTATTGACACGCCACTTGCCTTGTCTATCCACTAGCATTAAAAAGCTTTCGTCATGATCACTGCTTAATCGATCCTCCCCAATATGAATAGAAACACTATACGGTTTCGTAATCACATCGTTGACCATTTCGACTCCAAACGGCATCGAGAATTCGAAATCGCCATCGTGCATATCAAACGGCAGCTCAAGTTCACCAAGCCCCGACCAATCGATTTTTGGAAGATCCATCACTCTCTCGCCATCACGTTTTAACCAAACACCTTTTGAAAGAACACTCACAGGCACTGGATTTGTTTCTGATTCCAGGAAGTTCATAGTGGCAAATCTACCTGTGGCTATAAAACCATGTAGATTAGACATATTGTAGTACCTCGCCACATTGTATGAAGCCATTAAATACGCATCAATTGGTTTTACCCCAGCATCAAGCGCAACTTGAATACACTTATCCATCACGCCGTCTAGATGGAATGATGGTGTCGAGCCATCTGTTGTCATCATGACATGATCGAAGACGTTCATTTCTTTCTCTACCATTTCTTTTAATAGATTTGGCAAGTCTGGTCGAATCGATGAGTGTCTTAACGTAACCGCATATCCATGAAGCAAGCGGCGTTCCACTTCCTCTACCGTCATGGCTTCATGGTCACCATCTGAACCAAGTAAGCGCATACGTGCAAGAGTTCGCTCAGATGCACCTGGGAAATGACCCTCGATTTTCTTGCCTTTCATTTTCGCTGATTGTAACCAATACAGCATCTGGTCATCTCCAGCTAAAAGTCGTGGCCATGCAGTTAACTCGCCGCCCATTAACACTTCAGGTCGCTCTAACCATTCACCAATCGATTTTGTTGTAAACAACTCATCCTCATTTTCAAGTTCCGTTTGCGAATCAAACCGAGCCCACCAATAAAACGAAAACGGCAGTTCATTTAACTGATCCAAAATTGAAAACGCTTTCTCATTTTCAAGCAATAAAAATAAAATTAAATTGTCTGATAGAAAAGTAGTCGTTCCTAATTGCGAAGCATAATCAGCAAAAGATTGGGGATGATAAAGCTGGAATGGATGAACATGAGGTTCGATATAACCAGGAACAATATATTGTCCACTAGCATCAATTACTTCCGCACCATCAGTTGAAGCTGGGAGTTCAGATCCTGCATAAACAATCCGGTCTTTGGAAATCCAAATATTCCCTTGTACCCATTTCTTAAAAACACTATGTAAGTATGTAGCATTTGTAATGACCTTATCAGGACTTGCTTTTCCATCAACAATTTTTATTTGTTGACGAATTTCTTCGATTTTCCACAATGGATGTTGCAACGATTCCATTCTCCTTTCATGTGCCGGATTTTAAGGATTCCATACGAATCGATTATCCGTATTAGAAAAGATAGCAGCCTATTCTAAGTTCTCGACAAGCTGTATATCCTTTATCTTAGCATAGCAATATTGGAAAATACAGACGGCAAGGACACTATTTTGAAAATTCAGATAGGAGGATACACCAAAATGTCACAATCTCAAAACATCAGCACGCGCAACGCACTCGCACGATTAACGGTGGGTCTTAGTATGCTCGCTTATGGCACAGCTAAACTCTCTCGAAACCCACAATGCAACAAAGGTCGATTATTAGTCGCTCTAGGCGCTATGAAAGCTGCAGAAGGCACCGTCAAATATTGCCCAATGAAAGCCATGATGCAACAAAGTGGCATGACTGGTCAAACAGGCGTACCTGAAGTTGGCCAACTAATGAAAGACTTCGCAAGTAAAGGAATGGATATGGCTAGCGGTGGAGGCACGACTGGGTCGACTGCGAGTGGATCTAGTGGTGGCATGACTGGTGGGACTATGGCGAATGCTGCCATGGGAGTAGCTGGAATGGCTGCTAACGCTATGAGTGGCAATACTTCTACTGGTACGAGCATGGGATCGGGTAGCAATGCAGGCAATAATGGAAATTCTACCGCTAATAAGTCGACGGGTTCATCAAAGACCAACAGCGGTATGGGTATTGGAACTGGTGTAGTTGGAACAAAAGCAGGTTGGTCGAGTTCTTGATGGTGGCTGCGGAGTTACGACAGATTATACTTATGTATCGCCAATAAAAAGAAAACAGCTACTCCTAAAGTTTCGAGGAGTAGCTGTTTTTTAATTGGATCGGTGTTGGTGGTCGATTTTCTTGCCGGTAAATGCCTAACGCCAAATTATCGATGAGTTGCGCCAGAATAATTGGTGGTAACGCCAAATTATAATCGCGTAACGCCAAATTATCTACTTTTATCGCCAAAATATGAACATGTTTCGCCAATAAAAACAAACAGCTACTCCTACTGTCTTCGTGGAGTAGCTGTTTTCGAAATGGATTGATGTTGGTGGTCGATTTTCTTGCCGGTGAATGCCTAACGCCAAATTATTGATGAGTTGCGCCAGAATAATTGGTGGTAACGCCAGATTATGATCTCGTAACGCCAAATTATCTACTTTTATCGCCAGATTATGAAGATGTATCGCCAATAAAAAGAAAACAGCTACTCCTAAAGTTTCTAGGAGTAGCTGTTTTCGAAATGGATTGATGTTGGTGGTCGATTTTCTTGCCGGTGAATGCCTAACGCCAAATTATTGATGAGTTGCGCCAGAAT
>JBFIXW010000079.1:0-8838 GCA_041605715.1 Paenisporosarcina sp. | reverse complement strand
TTGAATGATGATAGATGGATTGCATATCTTTTGATTGGGATAATTGCATATACCTTAGTAATGATTTATTTTTTTGAACACGCCCCAAGCATTGCAAACCAAATAAATAGTAGTGTGATAATTGGTTTATTGTTTATTATATTAACTAAAGTTAAAAATTAGGTTTTTCACTAGCGGGTGCATTAGTAAAAAGGAGCATCGTCCTTAAGACGTTGCTCCTTCTACGGTTAAAAGTACTTCTGATAATACTCTTTCCTTAACCTTCCACTTAATTGAGCATATATCCTTGTGGTTTCACTTTTCTCATGTCCCATAAGACTTTGTATGACTTCAATAGAAGCTCCATTATTCAACAAATGAGTTGCATAACTGTGTCTAAGTTGGTGTGGATGAATCTCTTTATTGATTTCAGCACGATTTGAGATTCGCTTGATGATGTATCGCATTTGGGCAACACTCATTTTATGTGGCTGCCTTGCGGTCACAAAGATGGCAGGATTATTGTCATTACGGCTTTCAATATAGCGTTTTAGCCATATATCGCAACGTGTATTAAAATAAACTTCTCTTTCTTTATCACCTTTCCCCTAACGATCGCGGATTGATTGGACCAATTAATCTGGTTCTTTTCTAACGCAACTATTTCTCCAATTCGACAACCGGTAGAAAACATGAATTCAAAGATAGCTTTTTCCATTGGAGAATGACAGGATTCACGAAGGTGTTCAATCTCCCATTCAGTTAAATACTTGGGTATCCGTTTACCTACTTTGGGCTCTTTAATCTTGGCCGTTGGATTCTTACTCAGATAACCTTCTTCATGAGACCAACGAAAAAACGATTTCATAAAACGGATACGATGTGCAAGACTGGCTGGTTTTAAATGTTTGCCTGATATCGAAAGATATTCCTTCAATTGATTTGTATCCAGCGATGCCATCTCTACATCCTTAAAATAACTGATTAGTAGCAAAGACTGTAACTGGTATGCCTTCAATGTTTGTGACGAAAAACCCTCTATTCTCTTATCAGCTTCAAACGAAGACCATGCTTTTGATAGTAACAATTCCACTCCCCCTAAAAAGGTAATATTAAAGGGATTATTGCCAACTTAATAGAATTATAGACATAATGAGTTTTTTACTAACGCAGCAGGATAGTTTAAGTAGAATTTTGGAAAAATAGAACTCATTTTAGTTTGCCTAGTCTTTATAGTTATCAAGGGAAAAACTTTATATTTTTAAAAGGAGGAAATTGTTTATGGAAAAAAAAGTACTCGGTTTATTCTTTATGTTTTTAATTTTATTTCTGTTAGGGTGTACCCAAGAAAACTTGAATCAGACATCTAATATTGAAAAACAAAAAGAAAATAAAGAGACAACAACGAATACAAATAATATTGAAGAGAAATTAACTGAAACCATAGGATATATACAAAGCAAAACTTCTGATTCTACTTGGGTTGCTTCAAAACCAAATGATAAAGCGAATGGAATTGTTTTCGATTTGACAGATATTGATGAAAAGGTCGTCTCGAAATTAAAAGTAGGTCAAAAAGTGAAAGTTACACATTATCAAGATATGCAATATTCAGATCCAATGCAAGGACTAGCAGTTAAAATTGAATTAATAGAAGAATAAATTGATATAACAATATTAATTTATGATGCTAAAAACTAATTCAAATTAAAGATTATTCGTTAAGTCAATAAAGTGGTTTATTAGAAAAATGATCCATTTAATATCTGTCTTATTCCACTAACGAGTGCTTTAGTAAAAAATAAACAGGAAGAAATGAGCTTGGAGAAGTATCCAAGCTCATTTTTCTATGAAAAATCAACCATTAACTTTAACATAGCCTAAAAAAATAACAAAACGGCAAAAGCGTTTATGCTTTTGCCGTTTATCAATTAACTTACTTCGTATATTCTAATAACCAGCAATCTCGAAGCTCGCCTTCATGAAGTTCTTTTTGCGGTAAAACCTTTACTTTTAAAAACCCACACTTTTCGTAGCAAACAATTGCGCGTTCGTTAACTACTTGAGGATCCATAACAATTTTGTCTACTTGTTTTTGTTCCAACAAATATTGAACCGTAGCGGAAACCACTTCCGTTCCTATACCCCGATTCCAACAATCCACTTCTCCAATGAATTGATCCATTCCGAAAACGCGTTCATTCGAATCTTTAATTCCGTATTCACAAAACGCTTGTTGATCTAGTTCATAAAATTGAAGATAGCCGATTTCTTTCCCTTCATATTGGATTATACATCTTGTTTCACCGTCATTTTGATTGAAAAATTTTTGACATACTTTTGCCAAATTGAAAGGATTGTCCCTCCCTTCATAAAACTCTAACACAGCTGGATTTGAAAGCCATTTGGCTAATAAAGAGGCATCTTCTTTCATTAATTCTCTTAAAACCAAATCCTTTTGTTGAAATATCATAAAAATCCTCCAATACCTTGGTCTAATAACATCAATATTTATCCCTATATTCGACAATACATAACATCTATCAGAACGTAGGTTAGAAAGAACAATCACTTTTTGTATGAATAAAAATAAGTAAGTTAATAGAAAAGTCTGTATTTTTAGATAATAACTATTAAATGTTCTGAATATTTATTAATATTACCAATTATTTTTCCAATTTCCAAAAAAATGTTTCGACAAATTTCGCGTTTTATAATGTTGTGGATAACTTTATGCACAAACTTAGTGTTGCTAAATATACAGTTTGAGAAATTATTCACAACTTAAACACAAGTTATCCACTTCAAACTGTGGATAACAGAACGGTTGTTCTTTGGAAATTATTTTGATAGATTAAATGTACATCCAAAATATCAATTAAAAATACAAACTATAAATAAAACTATTAAACGGAGGTGCCTTTCAGAAATGAGTAATCTTTCATCAGAATTACTAGTAGAGTCTTACTACAAAGCAAAAGAATTAAAATTAAGCTCAGATTTCATCAGTCTACTAGAATCAGAGATTCGCAGACGATCATTAAAAGTTTAAGTTTAACCCTAAAATGGAAAAAAGCACTCGGATTTTGAACCGAGTGCTTTTTTTATTTATCCACAACATGTGGAGTCAACATGTTTATATATTTTTTACCTATATTTTCAGAAGTCATAAGTGTTAACAATGCACCATAATTCACGGAGAAGCTTACTTCATCCCCTACTTGCAAAGCTTCCTGCTTCGCATCCATGACCGTATGATCACTACTGGATCCGAGAATTTCAATATTTAATATCGGTGTAAGGCCCGAAATCAACACATCTTGAAATCCAACACCAAGAATAATCCTTCTGATTTCTCCACGTTCTTCAAACTCAGGAGAAATACCTAAAACATTTTGAGCAATTTCTCCATAAGGAACTGATGGTTTCATTTTCGATTCAATTACTTCAGCTATAAAAGTAAATGCATCAGTGAATAAACTCGGTATTGCCTCACGATAAAGCGTTTCTCTGCCTAAAAGAATGGATTCTCCAATTCTCAAGTTATTAATTCGATCAGGGTGTTCAGCCATAATAAACCAACTATAATTCGCTGAATTACCTCCAGATACATAGGGCAAGGTGATATTACACTCAGACTCTATTTGAATAGCTAGTAAAGATAGTTGCTTCATTTTGTCTTCACTCGGTTTGACTCCACCAAAACAAGCAAAATTAGCTCCAATACCAACTAAACGAATTCCTTTAAGTTGTAAAACTTCTCGCACTACATCTACTGCGTTCTCCGGTAATATACCTTCTCTTAAATCACCCATTTCAATCATAAGAATCACCTTATGAAGGACATCATGTTTAAGTGCCATTTCAGAAAGTTGTTTCATAACAATAAGTTCAGAATTTAAACTCACATCCACCGTTTGAATGACTTTTTCGATTTCGCTTAATGCAGGTGATCGCAATAAAACAAACTCTGCATCAATACCTGCATCGTGCATTCGCTTGAGATTCTTCACTTTAGAATCTCCAAGCATTTGCATCCCCTTCCCTACTAGAACCTTAGCAATTTCTGGACTCCCACATACACCTTTCGTAACACCCATTAATTCGATTCCTTTAGAACCGTATAATTTTAAAAGTATTTCAGCATTATGAGCAATTTTTGCTAGATTTATTTCGATTCGAGGCAATTCAGAATGAGTCAATTTACCAGAGCTTTCTTTTGACGATTAGCTAATCGAGGAAACGCTGCAAGAACACTTTCAACAAGCTTGTCACTCCCGTGTTTTAATACATCAGTAGTTGGTAAATGAAGATGATTTTCATAAGCTACAACGACATCTTCAATTTCTTGATCTGTCATATTCTCATGATTGATTGTAATCGCTACGACTTTGGAATCCGAAAAATTTTCAATTAGTTCTATTTCACTTTTAACAGTAGGCATTGGCATAAAGTTAAAATCACCAAGTACTTTTCTCATTGGTGGATGTTGAACAATGACGGCTCCAGGTCTCGATCCTTTTAAGATCCCACTAGAACTAATATAGGAAGGGTGACTTAACGCACCTTGACCTTCAACGATGATGATGTCTGGATTTTCATCGTCATATGCTTTCATTATTTCATTTTCAATTTCACCCGTAATATATTGTGAAGGAATAGCATCAATTGCTACACCATACTTAGCTCCTTGAATGAGACCGGTTTGTCCAGTGGCAATAAAAGCTACTTTCAAACCTTTTGCTTGCAGGGCCGCTTCAAGAATAACAGAAGTTGTTCTTTTTCCAACTGCACCATCTGTTCCTAATACAGCAACGATTGGTGTATCAATGTGTAAGATTCTCCCTGAAAAAAGATGTAAATCTTTTTTTAATGGGGGCATCCTTACATCTTCAATTTCCACACCATATTGTAAAGCAGCTTGAACAAATTGCTCATCATCTGTTAAAAACTCTTGAAGTGGATTCACAATGTTCATCCCTTGTTTCATCGCATTTAAAATTACATTGCGTTCATTTTCTTTCAAAAATGCATCGGCTGGTGCAATCCCATAAATAAATTGATCTGGAACGCGAGATAAATTCATTAATGCATCTTCAAGATTAGCGAACATTGGAATACCATTTTCTTTCCCTTCAAGCACAGTGCCTGAATCCATCCCTGCCTTCGTACTATCTATAACCCCAACGATTTGATATTTGCCTGAGCTTCGAATCAAACCGTTCGCTGTTTTCCCATCCATCGTTCCAAAATGATTCTCACAGTAAATAAGTGCTGTCTTCTTCATTTAAGTTTCCTCCATCCATTTGTCATGAAAGAAAAATAAATACCACAAAAAAAATACCTAGACATACTTGTAGAACACTAACAGCCTTAAGGCGAGATTCTAGAAGATGCAAGGTATTTCATGCGATATACAGTTAATTCCATTTATTCATTATAACATAGATTCTTGAATACTACCGATATAACGTACTTGTTCAGGATTGAGGGTATCTACCCTTCCATCTAAAATAATTTCAACGTCGTGCAAAGTTTCGGTTAATGACACTTCTAACCCCTTTTGTTTTGTAAAAGCTTCTGCAACGAAAAAAGGCTGAGTAAAGTAAGATTCAAGTAATTCACCACGATTGAAAATCGTCATATCTTTCTCTTGAAGTCGCTCTTTCCCATGGACATTTACAAACGAACGTAATTCCTTATAACGTCGTAGAAGTTGTTGTGCTCTTTGTCGTAATGTAAAATGTTTTTGATCTAAATCGACTCCTTCAACAATTGAAGATGTAGATTGTAAAGGATGAACAGCAGGATATAGATGTCTCGCTGCTAAATCAGCATCTAATTGCCACAAAGTCTCAAGAGGACCATATGGCATTTCTTCATCAACGACGTCTCCTGAAATATCTACTAATACCGTTGTGATCTCTCTCGTCACTTTGTGAACAAGATGGTCTTGTAAATCTAACAAATCTCCTGAAATTAAATAACTCCTATCCGTAATAAATACAATCTCCGAGTCTAATTTAGTCATCATATCGAGAGCTTCCTCACAAGAATGGACCACGTAGTTAGCTATAACAGCTAATTCCTCCATATCACCCGATGTTGCTTCAGGCATTAATAATATCGTTTCATATGTAGATTCTTTCAAACGTTGTAACAACTCAGATAGAATAACTAATTGTCCCATTCCTGGTCGAGCAACAATTCCTACTGTTCCTCCAGCAACCAATGGTGCGAAAAAATCTAACACTTTAATCTGGGTGGGTATCATGTTTCCCTTCGCCTCTCTTAAGATCAGTTCATCCACTGTGCAGTTGGCTAAAGTGGCTAAACCAACTAATGTTCGTACTTCCGCCTTACCAAGATCAATTTTCCCTGTACATAGATTCGAGACGGTGGCTGGTCGAATCCCAATTGATTTTGCTGCCACCGTTAAGTTCGGAACTTTTCTGCGTAATAATTCTGCATTTAATCGAATGTCATTCAACATTTCTCAACTCCTAATTCCAACTAAAAATTGTGATGGTCCACGTTATTTAACCACACTTGTACTTCCTCAAGTATAGTCGTTAAACTACCTTCTTCAAAAGGAGATATCAGATTGGCACGTGCTAGCAAATCTTCAAACGATAAACTGCCTCCACTCTCACACAAACTGATAAAAGATTGAACTGGTGGTACACCTTCTTTTTGTTGCTTCATCCACATCTGTAAGGAACAAAAATGTGCCAAGTCATAATCAATAAAGTAAAAAGGTGTAGAGAAGATATGTCCGTATTCACAAAATCCCATGCCCCTTTCTAGAAACTCATTTTGATCGTAATCTTTTTGCGGCATATATTTCTGTTCTAGCTTTCGCCATTGTTGTTTCCGTTCTAGCACTGTTGCTTTTGGATATTGATATAAGAAGTGTTCAAACTCATCAACCACAGATGCTATTGGCATATACATAATTCCTTGAGTTAGATGTTCATATTTATATCGATGTACTTCATCTCCGAAAAATTGTTCCATCCAAGGCCAAACTAAACGCTCCATGATAAATGAAAACAATTCAGCGGAATCAAACGGAATAATATATTCGTGAATTTGCTTCTCTCTAGTCATAAAAAATTGGAATGCATGACCCGCTTCATGAGCAAATACACGAACATCATTTGACGTCCCATTGAAGTTACAATAGATATATGGTGCCACCTCTTGACCAATGTAAGTCGCAAATGCACCACCCGTCTTCTCAGGTCTATCTTGAACATCCACCTTCCCATTCCTCATGATTTCATGATAAAAAGATGAAGTCTCCGGAGATAATTCATCAAATACATGATGATATGTAGTCAAAATTTGTTGGTAATCCCCCGCCGGTTTAGGTGCAGGTGTTTGAAAGTATACATGCTCGTCGTAGTATGTTAACTTCTCAACTTGTAATCTCTCTTTTTGCTTATGACGCAGATGGTTAACGAATGGAACTCCTACTTCTTTAACTTGCTTACGGTATTTTTGGAAGTCACCTTGATTGAGATTTGTACGGTGCATACGATGGTATCCCAATTCAATATACGATGGATATCCTAATTTTAAAGCCATTTGATGTCGAACTTTAACTAGTTCATTTAAAATTCGATCAAACTCTTTCTCGTTTTTTTGAAAGAATAGATATTTTGATTCGAATGCCTCTTTTCTTGTACTACGATCTGACGAAAAAATATAAGGAGTTAGTGAAGAAAGTAATATGATTTCTCCTCTAAAAACACTTTCTGCTTTTCTGAAAATTTGCTGGTATTCTAAAATCAATTTGTTTTCTTTTTCTATTTCTTCAGCTACTTCATTATTAAATGTTTTTATTTTTATTTCCGCTACCTTAAAAAGCTGCTCACCCCACACTTTCTCCAAGTCGTCTCTATATGTCGCCGATAAAATCGTTTCATAATAGTCATTTACTAATGAAAGATACAGTGGCTCTGATTGTTGAATAGCTGCATATTCTTCTTCAGCTTTTACATTATTCAAATCACTAAAATGGTTAAGCATTCGTAAGTTTTTTGTTCCCTCATATAGCAGTCGATGTTTATTGAGTTCTTTAAAGGAATTATTTTGTTCTTCAAACGTTTTTGCATGTTTAAAAGCATTTAGCAATTCATTAAACTTATCTTTTAAAAAAATGGTGTCCATTCTATTCCCTCCCGATAATTTCGCATCAATTACTTTATATAGTAATTTAAATTACTCCAAAGGTCAAATTCAACTTTTTTAAACTTTATTTAACGAAAAAAGGACCCAAAAGGATCCTTCAAATAAATTTCTAATTAAACTAAGTTTTCTAATCTTCCAAGTAAATTATATGGACCTACTTCAAATGTTTCATAAGGAATAAAATGTTCCGCATTCATTGAATCAAGCGTTCGCGATATCATATTAGGTCGTGTGATGTACTCCTCCATATTATCCGTTGTCAACTTTACAAATGTAGCTTCCTTTATTTCTTCAGGTTGAATCTCAATTTCTCCACTTATGTATATAGCCTTAAATACAACAGACAACAATTGTTTTGTAACATTATAATAAACCCCAGTGATCCCGAGAGGTTTAATCACGACTCCTGTTTCTTCAAAAACTTCCCTGATGACAGCTTGATCTAATGCTTCTCCTTCTTCAACTTGACCACCAGGACACTCCCAAGTATCTTTACGCCAATGTGTTTTAACCAATAATACTTTTCCTTGTTCATTGGTGATAAAGGCCGAAACGGCAATAATATGTTTTGGGTGTTGATGTGTCATTCATAAATCCCCCATTTAAACTAAATTTCTAATTAACTTGTTCGGAATTTTTCTTCAAAATGGAAAGATCATTAGC
>JBFIXW010000078.1:0-8883 GCA_041605715.1 Paenisporosarcina sp. | reverse complement strand
TTGTTTTACCTCATTATAGGTTAGACCAGAAGTTGCATTTAGTTGTTTTACTTCATTAACATTCGTTCTATTTTCCAATGTTTTCTCGTTCGAATTTTGATGCATGAATTGAACACCTCCCTTGTACTATTTATTCTTCCACTACATTCTCATTTGATTCTTCTAAAAATTTGTAAAAATTGCACACTAAAACTATTTTTTCATATTATAGTAGGTATTTATAGGTACATAATAGATGACGATTTATGTGATTTTAACGGTAAAAGGTTCATGGTACTTTGCATATTTGATTGTATTTCTTTCAGGAATTGTTTAGTTCGATGATGCGATGAGTAGTATGGTTACAACTATAATTAAAACTAGATACTGAAAGTTTAAGCGACTTAACGAAAGAAATTGAATCCATTAGAGGATAATATAAAAACAGTCGACAAGCTTAATGCTTCTCGACTGTTTTTAAACTTACTTATACTTCTCCATTTTTTCGAGCTTCTGTTTCATCCTTAATTTCTGCACGGAAACCTTCAATACTTGCCTCACGACGAGCATTTTTTTCACGGATGGCTTCTAGTTCTTTCCCATCAGAAAAAGCCATCGTTTCTTCAGCCGCTTCCATATTGCCAATTGTATTTTTCACCATATCTTGAAGCTTTTCAACATTATCAGAACGGTCATCTGGTTTATGTTTAGACATATTTAGTCTCCTCCTTTCTAGAAAAACATTCGAAGGTAGGATTACCAAAATGACAAAACCTATTCTGAATAAAAATTCTCCAATTCTGATTGACTTGATTGTATAAAGCTATTTCACAAATTTTTATTAAGCAATTCAATGCCCTTTTCATAAAAGAGGTCCATATCTTCACGGGGTACTAACGAGCCACCAGTTGCCCAAACGATATGTGTAGCATTCTTCTCTTTTAACTGGTAATCATTCAAATAATCTGTTGATATCATATTCAATGGACCTAATAACCCCGAAGCTGCAGAAGGTTCCACTTGAATCCCTTCACTGTCTGCAAGAAGAGCTAGCAGTTTAAACAAGTCATCGTCTTCGAGTGTATACATCCCACTAATCGTCTTTTCACTAATGGATGAAGCAAAACTTGAAGGCCGACCTACAGCTAATCCGTCGCCTTCTGTTATATTATCAATGCAAAAATCCTGTACACAAACCTTTTCCTTCTCTCCAGTTAACAAACCGATTAAAACTGCTGGTGAATGTGTTGGTTCGACAAAGAAACAATGAACATGGTCTCCGAAAACCTGTCTTAAACCAAAAGCGATGCCACCAGGAGATCCTCCAACACCACAAGGTAAATATACAAAGAGAGGATGATCCGAGTCTACCTTAACCTTTTCAAGTGCAAGTTGTTCCTCTAAACGAAGAGCAGCTACACTATACCCTAAAAAGAGATGTTTAGAGTTTTCATCATCCACAAAATAACCTTTTGGATTTAATTTGGTTTGTTCTCGACCAGCAAAAATAGCTTCTCCAAAATCTCCTGCAAATTCAATGACAGTGGCACCTTTTGCACTCAATAAATCTTTCTTCCATTTCTTTGCATCTGAAGACATGTATACAGAAACATTGAATCCTAACTTAGCAGCGATAATGCCAATACTTAATCCTAAATTACCTGTAGAACCCACGCCTATTGTAAACTGTCTAAAAAATGATGTGAATTTCTCATGACAAAAGACTGAATAATCTTCATCCTGATGTATTAAACCCGCTTCAAGAGCAAGTTGTTCTGCATAATAAAGAACTTCGTACACGCCGCCCCGTGCTTTAATAGATCCGGCAATAGGCAATTCATTATCACACTTCAGAAATAATTCCCCTTCTATTTGAGCATCATAACGACTATTCAGTTCATTTTTCATCGTACCAATTAACCGCAATGGAGATTCTACAATTCCATTTGTTTCTCTCGTTTCAGGAAAAGCTAAAGCGATATAAGGAGCGAATCGATCCCATAAAGCGGCTGCTTCATCCATATCATCACGAGTAACTGGAAGAGAATCCATCTGTTTTTTTGAAAGATGGTTCGGATTTAACCAGACAACAGGCTCCAAAGAGACGATTTTTTTTAGTAAAGGAAATTGATGAAACCAAGTATTGAGTGTGGTTTTGTCAAAAGCCATAAAATCCTTCCTTTCAAATGTACGATTTAGATGCTTTACATTTTTTCTTCTACCAATTTCTTATGCTTTGCAGAATGATGAAGCAAATGAAAGTTATCTTTTTGTATAAGATTTAATATACGATTTGCCTCATCCCATGCCTGATTGTAAAGAACTTTATTTATAACTCCTTGAGCCAAAGCCTCATCTAGTTCATCACGATCTTTTTGAATTATTTTTCCGGAAGGGAAAACGATTATGTCCAAGTATAAATCATCCAGCCACGGCACTTGATCAAAACCAATTTGATAACAAATATCAATGTACCACTGAACAATCTCACCCTTATCATCAAACATGGTTGTTACGGAATAGGTTTCGTTTGCCGGAAAATGTTGAAGCCAAAAATAACCGTCATCAGCTAAGCACATATGAAAATCTTCATATCGAACAGTCAAAGGTGCAGCCACTTTTTTTAAGTGTAGTAACGTGATATGTCCTTTAAATTCTGGAGCGTCCATATAGGTTTGCACATAAGTCCTATCAAGTATTCTTTTCCACTCGGAACGATCGCCATATTTGCGTTTCAATTGAAAAAGCACCACCAATCTATATCCTAATTGTACCAATAACCATGAAATCTTATAACTAATAGATGTAGTGTTCATAGCAATAATCTTTCTTGGATGAAAATAAAACATGAAATGTATACAATAAACGAGAGAGGAGAATGATTATGCAACGAGTAGAACTTACAGAGGACTTATCTTTTTCGAGAATTGTTTATGGATTATGGCGTCTTTCCGAATGGGACATGTCAACGAATGATTTAGTTGTACATATTGAAAATTGTTTAAAATTAGGCATTACCACTTTCGATCATGCCGATATTTATGGGAACTATACATGCGAAAAAATATTTGGTGAGGCTTTAGCACTTAAACCCGAACTGCGAAACGAGATGGAAATCGTGACGAAATGTGGCATAAAGCTTGTTTCAGAAAACCGACCACATCATTCGATTAAGTCTTATGATACAAGTAAGGAGCATATCATTTCATCAGTAGAGCAATCTTTAAAAAATCTTCAAACGAATTATATAGATGTTTTGTTAATTCATCGTCCAGATCCTTTCATGAATCCTGCTGAAGTGGCAGAAGCTTTTATTCAACTAAAGACCGAAGGAAAAGTGCGGCATTTTGGCGTTTCCAATTTTAAACGTTCTCACTTCAAAATGCTCCAATCGTATTTAGACTTCCCGTTACTAACAAACCAAATCGAATTGTCAGCAGTTCATCTTGAAAATTTTGAAGATGGAACGTTAAATTTATGCCAAGAAGAAAGAATCCCACCTATGGCATGGTCACCACTTGCTGGAGGATCTATTTTTTCAAGCAAAGATAAAAGCACGTTGGCTTTACGCAACACGTTAACTAAAATTGCTGGTGAAATCGGCGTTCATGATATAGACGAAATTTTGTATGCTTGGTTATTAAATCATCCAGCCCACATTATGCCAGTTGTAGGTTCAGGCAAATTGAGCAGGATTGAATCAGCCGTTCGCGCACTTGATATCACACTAACCCGCGAGCAATGGTTCGACATCTTCCAAGTGTCAAAAGGACATGAAATAGCTTAATGTAATTTAAAAATAGTGGACTTGAGAAAAACACCTTCTTGAGTCTTTTTTCTTTGCGATTATTTTTATTCATTTAATTCATTTGCATATTGGTCAGAAACTGACACAACATAAGTTAGTACGAATGTTTGTACATTCTCAGTGCAATTCAAAAGGAGGAGAATAGTTGGGCATTTTATCTGGAAATTCAAAAGACGAACCCTTACATGACGGAGAAGTTTTTGGTGCTTGGTCTTATATGATATCGAATAACGGTTTGTTGTCCATTTATCAGGCATTCATCAATCATGCAGGTGATAAAGAACTTAAATCAGTGCTTGAAGAAGCTGTAAGAACCATGAAGGATGAAAACCAATCGATCGGTGAACTTTTAAAAGAAAATGGAATTGCTTTACCTCCGTCCTTACCAGATCGACCGGTTGCTTCTGCAGATGAAATTCCTGTTGGCGCACGATTCATGGACCCCGAAATCAGTGCCGTATTATCAGTGAATACAGCACAAGGTTTAGTCGCTTGTAGCTTAGTTATGGGACAAGCTATACGTGAAGATATCGGTCTTATGTTTGGACAATTCCATGCAAGTAAAGCTTTATTCGGTGCCAAATTACTACGTTTAAATAAAGAAAAAGCTTGGCTCGTACCTCCACCACTTCATTACGCACCGGCAGTCGCCAAGTAACGAATCATTTACCCATGGCGATGCGCATTGGCTCGTCATGGGTTTATTTCACGAAAGGATGGTTATTTAATGGACAAAAAAGTATTTACAGCAGAAGATCGCAAATTGGCTATAGGACCTTACATGGATAATCCTGAACAAGTAATGACTGATAAGATAAGTCTCTTCGATATGCATGATGACATGAAAACAGTGGATTCCATTTCGATTAATGAATTAAATAAACAAGTGATTAATGATCCGTATCGAAAAGTTACGAAAGATCCAGCTATAAATGAAGAAATTCACCCCAACTGAAAATGAGGGATATATATGAAAGCAGTCACTTTTCAGGGAACAAAGGATATTAAGGTTAAAGAAGTACCAGATGCAAAATTAGAAAAACAAGATGATATAATTGTTCGTATTACTTCAACAGCAATTTGCGGATCAGATCTCCATATTTATAGAGGCGCCCTGCCGACAAAAAAAGATTACGTTATAGGTCATGAACCTATGGGTATTGTGGAAGAAGTTGGTTCCACAGTGACCAAAGTAAAAAAAGGAGATCGTGTGGTCTTACCGTTTAACGTTTCTTGCGGAACTTGTTTTTATTGTATGCATGATTTAGAAAGTCAGTGTGATAATTCAAATGATAATCCAGAAGTTGATGCAGGTGGATATTTTGGTTTAACGGAAAGATATGGCAACTATAGAGGTGGGCAAGCAGAATATTTGCGAGTGCCTTATGGAAATTTCATGCCTTTCGTTGTTCCACCTTCTTGTGAACTCGAAGATGAATCGCTTCTTTTTTTATCTGACGTCCTTCCCACTGCTTATTGGAGTGTTGAAAATGCAGGGGTGAAACCAGGGAATACGGTTGCTGTTTTAGGATCTGGTCCCGTCGGCTTAATGGCGCAAAAATTTGCGTGGATGAAAGGCGCAAAACGTGTTATTGCAGTTGATCACTTAGCCTACAGATTGAAACATGCAATAAAAATGAACAATGTAGAAGCGTTTAATTTTGATGAATTTGATAATATGGGTGCACATATTAAGGAAATAACAAATGGCGGCGTTGACATTGTCATCGATTGTGTAGGGATGGATGGGAAACTTTCGATCGTAGAAAAAGTCGAACAAAAATTAAAGCTTCAAGGTGGAACATTGAGTGCTATTGATATTGGCTTAAATGCAGTTCGTAAGTTTGGAACCATTCAACTAACCGGAGTTTACGGTTCCCTTTATAATATGTTTCCATTAGGAAATATCTTTGAACGCAATGTGACATTAAAAATGGGACAAGCCCCTGTCATACACTACATGCCTTTATTATTCGATCAGATCTCTAAAGGCGAATTTGACCCAAGAGAAATCATTACTCATAAAGTACCTCTAGCAGACGCGAGCAAAGCATACCAAACATTTCATGACCATGAAGACGAAAGCATCAAGTTCATATTAAAGCCATAGAAAAAATGCTCTTTAGATGTTCACTAAAGAGCATTTTAGACTTTTGACAAAAAATGTTGATTTCCATTGAGACGGACGCGCGGAGGTCAACAGGATGTTGGTTTCAAAGACGTTGCGCTCGCGTGTGGCGATTATAGTCTTTGTTCCACTAAATTACGCTCCAGGGTCTTCAGTTCGTTCTGTTTCCGCTAGAGTCGCCGCCTCCATTCCAGTCAACAAAATCGCTGTCTATATTGATTTTACAGTGTTCAATTTACCAAATACTTTGCAAAAGTCACAGTTTAACTATCTTAAACAAGCCATCTATATTTCAGTCATTTGCAAACGACTATGTGTAAACTTTTTTATAATATAGTGGTGGGCTATTCCTATCACTTTCCGCGGACGAAACACCAGCCTCCTCGGTTGTTAAAAACCTATGCTCCTGCGGTTACTCGTCGCAAACGAATTGTGCACAATTCGTTGCCTGTGGGTTCTAGCGTGTTTTGTTTTTCCGCAGGAGTCTTCAGCAATAGCCGACCACTTCCCACTAAAATAGTTTGAATAGTTACTGTGCCCGCGAAAGCGTCCTCCGCGTTCTTACTGTTTTTGCTGGTTCGTAGCTTCTATTTTATTTCCGTTTGAATGACGATCAGCTTTTTTGAATTCTTCTTGGTACAAAACCTCTTGCGTTTTTGTTAGACCATTACTTTGAGTAGTCATTTTTTGATGTGGCTCTCTGTTCTTAGACATTTTTAAATCTCTCCTTCATCACTCAATGTGAGTTTGTTTAAACAACTTTAGATTGCCCGATTGTTTTCACTTCATACAAATGAATGAGTGCCTGGGGATACTCGTGGTTTTGTTGATTTATACCACTGGGTACAGAAGATGAGAATAAGCAGGATTTCGCTTGCATCTCCTCCGTAATACATCAACATCGAACCTTTTTCCGCATCTATTTTTGAAACACCTTCTGGTGGATGGGCGTATAAATACTTAGACAAAATCCCATGAGCAGCAAGGGCTAATAAGAGAACAATTGATCGGAATCGAAAGCTCCATTGATGAGGAAGATAGTCAAAAGAAATAATGGAAATCGTAAATAGATAACTCGCGATGAATACATGAACATGCACGAATATATGCAACAGAACGTTTTGTTGCATGAGGGCATACAAGTTAGTTGTGTATAAAATCCATAGTCCACCAATGCTAATGAAAGCTGCAAATAATGGATGTGTTAACAATAGCATCGGCCAACTTTTCATCCACTCTGTTACACGTCTTGCTGTTTTAACGTTAAGCACTCGTAATACTAATGTTACTGGTGACGCAAAAGCGATTAATATCGGAGCGAACATCCCCATGAGTAAATGATTAGTCATATGTGCATAAAAGTCTGAGTGCGCCTTAATTGCGAATGGTCCAATGCTGGCGCTAAAGATAAACACCACACCAATGCCAAACGAAAAAACCTTCCATATAGACCATGACTTTCTAAAGCGTCTATTTGAGATCACCATGGCGATCAAATATAAACCGATGGCGATCATACATATGGCGATCAGTTGTAACCAAAGAATCGGTTCAGGTAGATGATTATTTGAATGCATGATGTTCCTCCGATCTTATGTTTGTGTTCTTCAATAGAAAATAGGCTGCGATAATCATTCCTAAAGCCGTAATATTCCACACAACATCATACGGCGTAATATCGACAATATAGCGAATTTGATGAATCTGCATAAGTTTATGCTGAATCGTTCCATCATAAAGCTGAAATGTCCCACCACCTAATAATGCTCCACCAATCCAGCGTTTTATCACAAAAGCCTGCCTTCTATGAAGGTCCGCTAACATAAAGCTAGACCCAATAGTGGCAAACCAACTAAATGCGTGAAATAACCCATCCGAAACGAGCCCAATGTCCGTTGTAGACTTATCATAAAAATGATGCCAGTGTAGCAATTGATGAAAAACTGTCTCATCAATAAATGCGACAACCCCGAGTCCAAATAGAACGCCTCCCCACAGATTTCTCGATGAATAGTTCGAATGATTCGTCAAACTCGCTTTCACATGTTTACTAGATTTCTCCATATAATCCCCCTTCTTTGTTAATAGATTTTTGTTTATAGATTTAGTCATGTCTGTTTTGAATCTACTTCAGATGCATACATCGCTACTTTTAAAGCATCTGTAACTTTCACTAGACTTGTATCACTTCGAAGAGTCAGTTTCACAACCACTCATTTTCTAACTAAGATTAGTATGAATCAAAAATGGTAATTCAAAACATATACTAGTAATTTGAAACTTTACAGAACAAAATACGTAAATCAAGTAACCAAGCTATACATAAGGAGACAAATTTAATGGAGAAGAAAAAGAAGGTAAAAGATCATTCATTAAGAGATTATTTTTTGGGTGAGTTAGTAGGGCATTTTTTATGGTCACTGATTTCAGCACCTTTTCGTCTTATATTCAATTTGTTCAAGTACTACTAATCACTACTTTTTGGAGGAAATTAAATGAGCATCAGACAGTATGTACTTCAGCCTGAATTCGGTGGATTTTGGAGCAGATTCATCGCATCATTTTTAGATTTCATCATTTTGACCATTCTTCTATTAGGAATAGGAAAATTAATAGGGTTAACAACGGATGAAGCAATGGAAGTAGTCTCAGGACTCAATGTGGGGATGGATTTAGCACAAGAACAAAATCTTTTTTACATATTAACTATTGCATATTACATCATTTTACCCGCCACGCCTTTACGAGCTACACTCGGAAAATTGGTTATGCGGCTACAAATAGTGAATGTACAAGGAAATCGAATTTCCCTACTCCGTTCCACTGGTCGTTATCTAGCATCTTTTGTTAGCTCCATTATTCTTTTTGCTGGGTTTTTGTTAATTATTTTTCATCCTGAGAAACGTGGATTACACGATTTAATGGCCAACACATATGTGATGAAGAGAGATCATTTTATAAAAAAAGG
>JBFIXW010000077.1:0-8918 GCA_041605715.1 Paenisporosarcina sp. | reverse complement strand
CATAGTAACCCTTACATATGAATTTTTGTTGATCATCCAAAAGTTCAAAAATGGAGCCTTCTATTTTTAAATCTTGATGATTTTGAACGGACTCTTCCGTTACGAGTGGATAACCCTCTTTAAAATTCTTCACAAACGAAGTTTTCACTTTAAGTTTTATTGGTTTTTTCATCAAATCACCCATTCACTTATTTCCTCCTATTCTACAGATATATTCTTTGAAAATCATGTCGTGACTTGTTTTGTACTATCGTTTTACAGTCACTCATATTGTTTACGAATAATTAAAATTGAAGGGAGGCTATTAAATGCCGATTAAACCACCTCAATTACGACCAGGCGATACGATTGGAATTGTTACGCTTGGAACTCCTTTAGAAGCTACTCTTATCGATGAAGGCATCGCCACACTTAAAGGGATGGGGTTTAACGTTGTTGTCGGTGACAGCACCTACGTTTCAAACGGCTATTTAGCTGGCACACCAGAATCTCGTGCAGCTGATTTAATGAAAATGTTTACTAATAAAGAGGTGAACTGCATTTTGCCAACAAGGGGTGGTGTCGGCGTTTCATCTATTTTACCTTTTTTAAATTTCCCGATTATTAAAGAGAATCCTAAAATTATTTCTGGTTATAGTGATATCACGGTGTTATTGAATGTTCTTTATGAATACGCTGATTTAGGAACGTTTCATAGCTTGATGCTTGTAAATTTCAACAATCGAACACCAGCCTATAATTTCAATCAATTCTTTAGCGCTACTTCCGCCACAACCGCTCCTTGGGAAATTAAGAATCCACCAGAGATGCCCCTTGTTAGTAAAGTTTCAGGAACTGCCACTGGTCCTGTAGTTGGTGGTAATTTAACTTCATTAATTGATACGATTGGGACTTCTTTTGAAATTAACACAGAAGGTAAAATCCTTTTCTTAGAAGATACAAGTGAACCGATCAACACCGTTTATAGGTACATCAATCACTTAAAATTAGCTGGTAAATTTGATGACTGTATTGGCATTCTTATGGGTGAATGTTCAAAATGTGAAATTGCATACGGGAAAAACTATAATGATTTGATTGATGAAGTTCTTGTTCCATTAGGTAAACCGTTGATAAGCAATCTCTCTAGTGGCCATGGCTCATTAAAAGCAGCGATACCAATCGGTACAACTTTGACAATGAATACAGAAAATTTAACAATCACGGCTATGGAACCTGCAGTCTCTCAATAATTGCCCAAAAGCAAACCCGATTACATTTACCATGTAATCGGGTTTTATATTTCATTTTTTTGAAGCAGCTTCCCATTCACTTTCAAGCCACTTATCAAAGTCCGCACCTTTTTCGCCTTCGTATGCATCGTAAATATCCAAACGCATTTTTTTAAGCTTCTCTTTAAACTCTTCATAACTATGATCTTTTGGTAAACTTTTTTTGATTCGAATGAAGGTTTTCTTTGTTCCTTTAATCAATTCAAATTTATTACGAACTGGCGCTTCTACATCTTCGCCCATTTTTGTTAACTGACGATAAGCAGCTTCTTGAACCTTATAAACCGAATCATTTTTCATGCGATTCGTTAATACATCAATCACTTTTGGGTGCTTAGACTGCCCTAATTCTTCTACAGCATCAAAGCGTTCTCTCCAACTAGATGTGCGGTTTGCGGCTTTTTTAAGTTCATCATAATTTTCTGGTAGTTCTTGATTTATTTGTTTATTTGTCAAATGACTCAGTCTCCTTTACCTTCATCTCTAATGGAAATGAATATATTCTTCTCTATATTGTACCATCAAATACCAAAACACATACTTTTTCCATTATTGAAATTTCATTTCGAAACGTAGATTCTAACCAATTTCATATGTTCATCAATTCCTTTTAAGTTTGCATGGAAGGTTTCAAGAGTTGCATGGCTTTCTGTTAATAAAGAACGAATACTCTCATTGGTTAAGTAATCTTCATTAAACACGATATCATTCCCATGACTATGTCCCTGAATACGCGCTGCAATATTAACGGTGCGGCCAAAATAATCAAGACGATCATTTGAGTTTACTACAATTGCCGGTCCACTATACAAGCCTAATTTCAACACAATAGGGTCTCGACTTCCTTCATTAAAATCAGAAACATGCTGTTGAATTTGAATGGCTGCTTTAAGTGCATCTTCTGGCATATGAAAGACTGCCATTACGGCGTCCCCTATCGTTTTCACAACACCTCCAGAGTTCTTCGCTATCCACTCAGTTAAATAGTCAAAATGTCTTCTAACCTGACCATATGCATCCGCGTCGCCAACGAGCTCATATAAAGAAGTAGAACCCAGCAAATCACTAAACAAGATAGTAACATTCTCTACTCCAACTTGTTGACCTGGAGACAATACTTCTGATGAAAACAAGTCTCTAAATTCCTGCATAGAAGTCACTTTAGCCGCTGTTAAAACATCCGAATTCCATTCCGTTTTCTCCAAAACTAAAACAATATCTGAAGAACTAGAATTCACGATATGCATGGTGTTTAAACCATCGCCTACCTCCACTTCGCCTTGTTTAAACCCTTTTTCCGTGTATTCCACAACCATCGACTCAGATGATTCAACTAGTTCTAAAACATGATTGGCTTGTAAAATACGTAATCGGAAATCTTTAGGATTTTGGGGGATTTTTAATTCGAACCGTTGTCCCAGTTCAATAACTTGTTGGATTTGAACATGAGGTGAAATCATCGGTCCTCCAACACAATACATATTGTCATACGCAACACGAATAGCTGGGTGAACTGAAAAATTCAGCTCTACGTACTTTCCAAAATCCGCATTGTAATTAATACCACATAAATCACAGTGGAATTGCTGTTCCAAGGAATTTAAAGAACGATACTCCACTTTTGAAACACGACAATTGGGGCAAATTAAATTCCAACTTAAATTCATGACACCCACTTTTGTGGCATACAAAAATAAACGAATAACCTCTAATTCATCCGCGCCCCACTTTTTAGCTAAATAGATCGGACGCATCTTACTTACATCTGAACTATCACTAGTTCTCAAGAAATGATGTAGGTTTTCAATATATGTAGGATTAACAGGCATGCCTGCTAGTTTTTCTTCTAAGATGTTGAGCTTCTCCAGATTAATTTTCACATTGTTTGAAATGTCAGAAGGCAAATGCTTTTCACCTTGGACAGCTTCTAAGTAATCATCTACATATTTCATCGTATTTTTCATAGATTGAACACCAGTTAATTGAATTGCTCCAATACCGAGTACATTTCTTGGGGTAAATTCTCCAATTAAACGAATCTTGGTTCCCTTTGAACCATCAGAAAGGATAATATCCGTATCTTCAAGCTCCACTCCTCCACGAAAATGCTTCAAGGGACCCCCTTCATAAGCTCGCTCCACCATATAGTTCTCAAACTTGTTCCACTGGAAGGGGTATTCTTTCCAAATCAATGGCACGATCCCACCAACCTTTGCTAATGCTTCACGGTAAAACGTTTTCCCCGGTAGCTGATTAGCTGGTTTAAATTTAACCGAAAACAAGCCAATAATCCGATTCAGGCGATCTGTGTCACTTAATAAATTCCAGACCGTTTCTCTAGATAAGGGATAATCTTTTTCCATCACAAATTTTTTTGCTGATAAATCCATATTTTTTCACCCATCATCTTTTTTAGTAAACAATACCACATTTTTCTATTGTTCGAGGGTTCGAATATGTCCAAATTCAAGGAAACTTAAAAAGAATCCCCAATAATCATTTTCTCCCCTAAGCGAAGCGTAACAAAACTAATCGGCACTTATCGATCGCTTCCCAGTTGGTAAATACTGGGCCTTAGAGTTAATTTGGCGATACGGGATGATAATTTGGCGTTTGAAGACGATAATTTGGCGATACGAGTTCATTATTTGGCGGTACAAACGACGAATTTGGCGCAAGTAGGTGATTTTTTGGCGTTAGCCTTATTGCGTATTGCGTAAAAAAATTAGTATCTTAGAACAATCGTCACAATAGATTCCATTCTAAAAACTACTACCAGGCAATCATAGTGTCTATTAATAGTCGCTCTTAAATCCCCCTTACTAGCTGTTCCAACTGGAAACTCCTGGGCTTTCGCGCGTAGAATTCGAAATTGAGTGAAAGGTCGGCGTGTGAACGTGAAAGATCTGCCTTTGAAAGAGAAAGATCGGCAATTGAAAGTGAAAGCTCTTCTCCAACCGCGTTTATTAATCGCTTCCCCCTCAGCAGCGGAGCGTAAAAAGCTAATTGGGGCTGCTAACGCAGCCTTTGCTGTTGGAAACTCCTGGGCTTTCGCGCGTAGAATTCCAAATTGAGTGGAAGATCTACGAGTGAGAGTGGAAGATCTCCCTTTGAAAGTGAAAGATAGTTAATTGAAAGTGAAAGCTCCGTCATTCTCACGGTAACCAAAAAGAAAAACGAGAATCTACAAAGATTCTCGCTTGTCGGCCTGCTCTTTCACAATCTCTTTTAACTCACTCCAATTCGTTAGTCTTGGAATGGTTAAGTGTTGATTGTATGGTTGATTTTTCACATAAACGGTCAATTCATCCAGCGCTAATGTATTCAACACATCTGGTTTATCGTCAAAGTAAAAATCCAATTGTAAATCTTGAATGATGTGGACTTTATCCTCATCTTTCATTCCACAAAAGAACCTGTCTTCTTGAACTGGGAAACCTTGTTCGATCATCCACTGTTTTGTCCGCTCGCCATGTTCTTTTGGTCTAGCTGTGATGTAATAAATGTGATGGCCTTCTTTACTAAGTTCATTTAATATTTCCACTGCATCTGGATAAACAGGACAACTTGTAAAATAGACTTCTTCTAAAGAATCATTCCACATGTTAGTACCTTGTTCAGAAGTTAGGCCAAATGCTTCGTGAATTTCAACTTTCTTAATTTCATGAAAAATATCTATAGGTACGTTTTGATTTAATTTTTTATTGTAAATGTGAAAAGCATGTTCTCTTAAGCTGATAAGTGTATCATCAATATCAAAACCAAATTTCATAACATTCCCTCTACTGTTCTTCATTTTGATAAACCGGATAGCCAACAAATTTAAAATCTCTCCCTATTTTAACGATATCGACATCTCTAAGCTCAACTGCATCACTCATTTGGCTAATTCCTGAACCTTCTAAAAATGTAGGGGCGTTTTTCCCCCCAATAAACTTAGGAGCAATATAGATAACGGCTTTGTCGATTAATTGATGTTCTAAAAACGAAGCGTTGATCGTGCCACCGCCTTCTATCAATAAAGAAGATATCCCTTTTTCACCCAATATTCTTAATACTTCAGAAGGGTCCACTGTACCGACACCATTCGTGTGGAAAACGGAAACATTCGCTTTCTCTAACGAAGATTTCTTATTGGCATCATACGTCTTACTAGTAAATATCCATGTTTCAGCTAAGCCATCTGTCACTACTTTACAATCCAAGGGGATTTTCAAAGAAGAGTCTAAAACAATACGCAGAGGATGACGACCATTTGGAATTCGAGTCGTTAACTCAGGATTATCTGCTATCACTGTATTGACCCCTACTAAAATCGCCATATGTTCATTTCGCAATCGATGAACATCTTTTCTTGCTTCTTCAGATGTAATCCATTTACTACTAAATGTATGTGAAGCAATTTTCCCATCTAGTGTAATGCCTGCTTTTAATGTAACGAAGGGTAGTTTCTCGGCAATAAATTTATTGAACACTTCGTTTATTTTTACAGAGGCTTCTTCTTGAACACCAATGATTACTTCGAGTCCAGCTTCTTCAAGAATTTTAACGCCATTGCCTGCAACTATTGGGTTTGGATCCAATGTGGCAATTACGACTTTTTTTATACCAGCTTGAACTATTGCTTCTGCACAAGGACCTGTTCGTCCATAATGTGAGCAAGGTTCCAACGTGACATAAATAGTACCTCCCCTTGCAGCTTCTCCTGCCATGCGAAGCGCATGAATTTCAGCATGGGGTTCCCCCGTTTTCATATGTGCACCAACCCCAACGATGCGATTTTCGTTTATTATCACTGACCCTACTAAAGGATTCGGATCCGTTTGTCCTTTCATTGCTATGGCGTTTTGTAATGCTATGTCCATATAAAATTCATGGTTAGTCATTTGGGCAAGTCACTTCTTCCTCTAAATGTCCTGAACGTTTTATTTTTGTTTGTAGATATTCTTCATTAAATTCCGAGACATCTCCCCATAAGGGAGTTCTTCCTGAAACCATCATTCCCGCTTCTTTTAATGCGACTAGTTTTTTTGGATTATTAGTCATTAATTTCACAGGTTTTGATCGAAGCACACGCAAGACTTGAATCGCATCACTATAATTTCTTGAATCATCAACAAATCCTAATTCTTCATTCGCTTCAACTGTATCATATCCATTTTCCTGCAAAATGTAAGCCATTGCTTTGCTAAATAAACCAATGCCTCTTCCTTCATGGTTCGCTAGATAGAAGAGCGCACCACTTCCGTGATCCGCAATCAATTGCAATGATTGCTTCAATTGATAGCCACAATCACATCTTTTACTGCCAAAAATATCTCCTGTGTGACAAATTGAATGCATGCGTATGAGCGCTTCTTCAGATTGCTCAAAATCTCCATAAACCAATACACTCGATTGCTGATATTCCGCTAGGTTTGCAGAAGATAGATTTTCAATGATTTGTTTTAATTCATGACCTTCTTCATTACTGTTTAACCAGCAGTACCATTGAAAGATGATCGTCTCACCAAATAAGTTTATTGGTAAACGGATTGGTCCCACTAAATAAATACTGCCTTCTTCCGTTGGAATGAGTTTAATTTTATCTTTTAACACCGATAACGCTTCATTTGGAACAAATTTTATATCCGTCAATTTAATTCTCCTTTGAACTCTTTAAGTTACTTTATGTAAGTTATTATATTTTTGTAACTTAAAAATGTCAACTAATGATATTTTTAAAACTCTCTTTAGATGGAGTCCAGTCTTTATTAAAGTCTTATAAAGCCAAAAAAGAGACAACTTTGATAACAAAGTTGCCTCTTTTGATTTTACTAAACTCTACCAGCACGTTGTTCCGTTTCAGCAACGACTACAGCACAAGCTGCATCACCTGTGATATTAACCGCGGTTCGTGCCATATCTAGTAATCGGTCAATACCGATAATCAAAGCAATACCTTCAACAGGTAGATTAACTGCACTTAATACCATTGCGAGCATGATAAGTCCTACACCTGGAACCCCTGCTGTCCCGATACTTGCTAGAACCGCTGTCATGACGACAATTAATAGTGCTGTCCAAGTAAGATTTACATCATAAACTTGAGCTATAAATACTGTAGCTACACCTTGCATAATAGCTGTTCCATCCATGTTGATTGTTGCCCCTAGTGGTTGAACAAAACTTGAAATTGCTTTTGGAACACCAAGATTCTTTTGTGCCACACTCATTGAAACCGGAAGCGTTGCATTACTACTGGATGTACTGAAAGCAACTCCCATAGCTGGTGCAAAACCCTTGAAAAATTTAATTGGATTTTGTTTTGCTAATAAAAGAATCGATGAACCGTATGTGAAGAGTCCATGTATAACTAGGGCTAAAACAACAACAATCATATAAAGTCCCATCGCTTTAATCGCATCTAAACCTTGCGTACCAATGGCAGAAGCTAGCAAAGCAAATGTTCCATATGGAGCAAATTTCATAACTAGATTTACAAGATACATCATGATTTCATTACCTTGCTCTAAAAGCTGTTGAACTTTATCTACTTTTGTACCTAACATAGCAAGTGCAAATCCAACGAAAATCGCAAATACAATAATTTGGAGCATATTTGCTTCTGCGAATGATTGTATTGGATTGGTAGGCACAATATTTAATAATGTTTCAGATATAGGAGGAGCTTCTTTTGAGCTATACTCTAATCCTTTTGTCTCAAATGTTCCCGCATTACCAGGTTCAAGTAAGTAAGCTAAACCGATTGCAATGACGATTGCAAATGAAGTAGTGACTAGGAAATAACTAATTGTTTTTAATCCGATTCGCCCTAACTTCTTTGGATCCCCAAGTCCTGCTGTTCCTAAGGCAATCGAGATGAAGACGATTGGCACCACAAGCATGGTGATTAAACTGATAAAAATTTTACCGACTGGTGAAAAAAGATATTTATCTAACGGTGGAAATAAACCAGGAGCAAACACGTTTAATAAAATACCTGTAATCGCACCTAACACTAACGCAATAATAATTTTGACAGATAAGTTCATAAATCATTCCCTCTTTCATATGAAAAACATAGATGCAAATTCTAGTTTTCTATTAACTAGATTTTTAACTAGTATTCACTTTATTTGAATTTGATAAACCACATTTAATCAAAAAAATGCAACTATACCCATTAAAGAGTTAAGTTGCTTTGGACCAAATTTGAACCTAATAATTTTTCATAAGTGATTGAGTTTTGTCGCTTAAATCTTCCTCATCAGGATTTCTGATTTTCTGAACTAACATTTGTTTTACCTCATTATAGGTTAGACCAGAAGTTGCATTTAGTTGTTTTACTTCATTAACATTCGTTCTATTTTCCAATGTTTTCTCGTTCGAATTTTGATGCATGAATTGAACACCTCCCTTGCACTATTTATTCTTCCACTACATTCTCATTTGATTCTTCTAAAAATTTGTAAAAATTGCACACTAAAACTATTTCTTCATATTATAGTAGGTATTTATAGGTACATAATAGATGACGATTTATGTGATTTTAACGGTAAAAGGTTTATGGTACTTTGCATATTTGATTGTATTTCTTTCAGGAATTGTTTAGTTCGATGATGCGATGAGTAATATGGTTACAACTATAATTAAAACTAGATACTG
>JBFIXW010000076.1:0-8954 GCA_041605715.1 Paenisporosarcina sp. | reverse complement strand
CTTGAACAGCTGATTTGGTCCAGTAAACATGTTGTTCCCAAAGCAATCGCATTTCATTTTGTAAGCCAAGATCTTGCAGACTAAAGCAAGAAGTATACCAACAATTGAATGGATTCACGACTTGAGTCCCCTCCTATCTTATCCATTCATCATATTCAAATCATTCATTTAAGTGAATCAGATAAGAATTTTCTAAAACCCTCCTTCTTACTTATTATTGAATTAAAGTGATGGATTCGTGACATTTAACACATATTAAGTAGTTACTAATAGGTAATATTACTATATTCATCTAACAATATGGGATGAGGTAGTTTAGTAAAATAGATATTCAATTATCAATTAATGAAACAGTTCCTTTAACAATGAGTAAGACTAAATATTCAACCGTATAAAAACTGGCGAAACTAGGCGATTGGGAACTAGAACTTGATACTGGAATATTAAATTTAAGTGCAGAACATATTGAAATGATGAGGTAACAAGTCGGAGAAATTAGCGATAAATTCTTTCTATCCGATAATATTGAACGCTATATTCATCCAGAGGATCAAGGGAAAATGCATCCATTTCATCACTTACTCCATGCCACCGTCACCGAATAGATAATTCACCACAAGTTTATCTGTTAGTTATATACTTCAATGCTTTCTCTTAAAAAGAATTTTCTCTTAAAAAGAATTTTAAAAATAGGTAAGTTCTCCATCTTGAGGGATAATCACTGAATCTAACACATTATGTGCCACTAAATACTGAGTTAAATCTTTTCTTGTTAACGTACAGTGGCTTATTGCATCCATATGCACAGCTACAATTTTGGATGAGGGTGAAACGCGTAAGACTTTAATGATATCTTTAGGGGTCATCGTGATAATCGAACCAAGCAGTAACTGTGCTCTTGGCGTATTTACTATACATACTTGCGGTTGGTATTGTTTAAAAGTTTCATTGAGTTGTTCTGTGAAAATGCAATCCCCCACTATATAGAGGGATTCTACGTCTGAAGTGCTCAAAATAAATCCGGATACAGGTCCTAGCAGTTTAGCTACTATTCCCTTTGCATGCTGACCACTAATCCTTTTAAAATTAATTCCACACCATTGACTAGTATCGTCGACTGGATGAACGTTGTTGAAACCACAGGATTTAATATACTTTTGGTCAGTTGGTTGACAAAAGACTGGGACATGTTTGTTTAGAACGGTCTTTGCAGTTTTATCAAAGTGATCAAAGTGGAGATGCGTTAGTAATATTGCATCAATATTTTCAAAAGTATTCAAGGTAACAGGAAGAGGCACAATTGGATTTCTCCTTAAAGACCTTGTAAATGGTACAGGGGGCAGTTCACCTACGTCACTTAGCATTGGATCGACGAGTATCTTTTTACCATTTATATTAATAAGTGATGTTGCATTCCGTATATGTTGAATTGATAAAGTCATGGTCACCATCTCCTTCATTTTGTTAGTGGTAAATTGAATGAACCACATTCGAAAACCTTATATTGGTTAAGATGTTGTGTAAGTAGAGATCCATATTCTTTTGGTGCTTCCAAAGGAGTGAAATGACCTACTGCTGGAATAATGTGCAAGGAAGCATGCGGCAACTCCTCGTTTTTTAACTTAATGCCAAAATCTGGATGAATGTAGGTATCTTGCTCCCCAAAAATAATGGACACAGGAAAAGACAAAGATTCCGCCAAGTGTCCACGGTACATTTCGAGCTTCTGCATTTCGCCAGATCGGTATAAATCTAACGTAACTTTTGCATTGAATGGATTTGAAAACAGTTCATAAAAATCCTCAACAATTAATTTTGATACATTTGGCACTGATTTTTTCATAAAACCTTCAAATACAGGTTTGTTTTGCAGAGAGGCTACCCATTGCTCTCCTCCGCCCGGCGAACGGATTATCTGAGCATCTTTATGCCAAACATAATCAGGACTAAACGTAGCATCGGAAATGACCAAACTTTGCAACTGCAAAGAATGGGTACAAGCCCACCTAGTCCCTATTAAAACTCCCCAGTCATGAGTGACCAAATGAAATTTCCCAATAGAAAGTTCAGTCACAAAATCGCTTACAAACTCCATATATCTCTCCCACGTAGAAGGCTCATCGAATGCTTCACTTTGTCCGAAACCTGGAAGATCTGGAGCAATAGCTCTATATCCAGCCTTCTGAACTTCCAAAGCAACTTCATTCCATAACAAGGATGATTCAGGAAATCCATGCAAAAAAAGTACGGCTGGAGCATTAGAACTACCGTAATCCAAATAGTGTGTTTCTTTCCCACGAACTTTCATGATTTTCTTCACTTATAACTCCTCCTCTATTTTAAAACCGACCGGTCTCTTTATAATTTAGCATAGCCTTATTTTTTCTGCAAGGGGTTTATTGCTTAAAAGTTCTTTTCTTGTATATTCATTTAAAAGAAGTATAATAATTTAAAACCAGTCGGTACTTTTTTAGGAGGGATTTTAATGCGTAAAGGTCAAATAACTAAAGAACA
Organism: Paenisporosarcina sp.; assembly: GCA_041605715.1. Taxonomy (GTDB): domain Bacteria; phylum Bacillota; class Bacilli; order Bacillales_A; family Planococcaceae; genus Paenisporosarcina. The sequence goes on along the minus strand of JBFIXW010000076.1, from coordinate 6,440 downwards.
TATAATTCGCGAATCTGCTGGTTTATTTAATACCAAGGGATATACAGGCGCTTCCCTATCTGAAATTATTGATCGTAGCGGTGTTCGCAAAGGAGGCATTTACAATCATTTTGAAAATAAAGATGAAATCGCACTTGCCGCTTTCGACTATTCTGTATCCCGAATTATGGATTTCTTTTCAAAAGCACTTGAGAACACAACCAGCTCAAAAGAGAGATTATTGGCAATTTGCGATGTTTATATAGATATCATAGAAAGCAATACGTTAGAAGGTGGATGTCCAATATTAAATACAGCTATTGAAAGCGATGATGGGCACCCCTTGCTTAAAGAACGAGCTCAACAGGCGATGAAAGTTTTCATTGGAAGATTAAAAGCAATCGTAGATAGTGGAATTGAGACTAAGGAATTTAGAAGTAATATAAATTCTGAACAGGTATGTACCTATATCATTGCGGTAATAGAGGGTGGCGTTATGCTCAGTAAATTGTTTGATGATAGCAAGTACATTCGACATTGCGTGAGTAATGTATATCAGTATATAGATGGTCAAATGTTAAACGTGTAATTTATGTCGTTATAGCTATCGAGTAAGAGCCTTAGTGATATCCAACTAAGAAGGCATATTATAAAAGCACATCAGGTGTCCATCAGTCGTACTAAAATCTTTTATTAAATTCAACCTCTCCAATTAATACAACCAACAAATAACAGGTAGAGAAAAATTCATATTTTTCTCTACCTGTTATTTGTTACTATGATGGGACTCTTGTAACAGCCCCGCTTTTATTTTACATAATATTTATTAATTTGAATCTGACTCAGTTCCATCTCTCATTACCAATGGTTGAATTAAAACTTCAACACGTCTATTTTGTGCTCTACCTTCAGCTGTTTCATTTGATGCGATCGGTTTAAATTCTCCATATCCTTTTGCACTAAATAATAATGGATTTAAACCAGGATTTTCTACGACCATTTTCAAAAAGTTCACAGCACGCATAACACTCAGTTCCCAGTTAGAAGCAAACTCTGATGTATTCATTGGAATATTATCAGTGTGTCCTGTTACAATAATGCTCCTTGGCGGATCGAATTCTAACAAAGTTGATATTTCTTTTGCAATTTGACTATATTCGGATTTAATATTTGCACTACCAGAGGCAAATAATACACTGTCACGAATGGTTAATAGTAAACCTTCGTCTGTTAACTCAGTTGCTAATTGACTCTCAAGTTCGTTAACTGCAATATACTCATCGACTCTACTTTGAATTTCTTCGAGTGATTTTTGATCTTCAATGAATGCTGAACTTTCTTGATCAGACTCATTTGGAGCCTTTGGAATGGGAAGTGGAGCTGGTGATGGGTTTTCCATAACACCGCTTCCACCATCAAAAATTTCATTAAATACAACAGATAAGTTTTCAAGTTTTTGAACATCTACTGTACTCGAAGCAAATAACACGATAAATAATGCTAATAACAGTGTCAATAAATCCGCGTAAGGAATTAGCCAAGATTCATCTATATGTTCTTCATGCCGATGTTTCTTATGCTTCCTTGCCAAGGCCATTCGCCCCGCTTTCTCCCATTATTTTTTGTCGTTCTTCCAAAGATAAGTAAGAAGAAAGCTTTTGTTCAATAACACGTGGAGCTTCTCCCTCTAAAACTGAAAGAATCCCTTCAATCATCATCATTTTTTGACGAACTTCTTGTTTCGATTTGCGTTTTAATTTATTTGCAAATGGATGCCATAGCACATATCCAGTGAAAATCCCTAGCAACGTCGCCACAAAAGCAGCTGAAATGGCATATCCTAGTTTATCAATATCATTTAAATCTTTTAATGCTGCAATTAAACCAATAACCGCTCCAAGAACCCCAAGTGTTGGAGCGTATGTACCCGCTTGAGTAAATATAAGTGCACCACTTAAATGACGTTCTTCCATTGCTTCTACTTCTTCTGTTAAAACGTCTCGGATATAATCCGCATTTTGTCCATCAATTGCAAGTGTAAGACCATTTTTTAAAAACAGGTCATCTACATCACCAGCTTTGCCCTCCAAAGCTAATAACCCTTCTCTTCTTGCTAAATCAGCCCATTGAGAAAATAGTTGAATAATTTCACCGTCTGATTGAAGTTTCTGTTCTTTAAATATAAGTTTAAATAGTTTTGGAACTCTCTTTAATTCATTCATAGGAAAGGCAATTGTCACTGCCGCTAATGTTCCAACAATAATAATTAAGAAAGCCGCAGGGTTTAATAAAACATGTAGTCCTGCTCCTTTAAAAACCATCCCAGCAAGTAAGGCGATAAATGCCAAAATAAGTCCAACAACTGATGATAAATCCATTTCTGTACCCCCAAAATTCTCTTTCTTCTACTTATTTCGGATTTTACGCATTTTTATGAAGTAAAGTAGGCAAAAAAAACGACATTCTATCATTTATTTCGACATACGAATTTCACAATTGATTTACTCCTTAAAAAATTGCTACTATAGAAGTAGACTGATCGAAAAGGAGTTTTTATTGAATGACAAATTTTAATGAAAAATTAACGAATTATGCTGAGTTAGCAGTTAAAGTTGGCGTAAATATTCAACCTGGTCAAAACTTATATATTGCTGCAACAATTGATAATCCAGAATTCGTCCGCTTATTGGTTAAAACGGCATATGAAGTTGGTGCTAAAAATGTATATGTTGATTGGTCTGATGATGTGATTACTCGCACTCGCTTTGAATTAGCACCAGAAGAAGTTTTTTCTGAGTTCCCAGAATGGAAAGTTCAAGAACGCATGACACTAGCTGATGGTGGTGCTGCATTTATGAGCATCATGTCGCAAAGTCCTGACTTATTAAAAGGGATTGAATCGTCTCGTATCTCTGCATTCCAAAAAGCATCAGGTACTGCGTTATCTAAATACCGTCAATATGTACAATCTGATAAAATCAGCTGGACTGTGGTAGCAGCTCCTTCAGTAGCATGGGCTGCTAAGGTCTTCCCTTCCCTTCCATCTGAAGAACAAATCCCTGCTCTTTGGGAAGCAATCTTTAAAGCGGTTCGTGCAGATGTCGAATCACCAATCCAAGCTTGGACTGATCATGATGCAACATTGCACACAAAAGTTGATTATTTAAATGAAAAGAAATACCATAAATTGCACTATACAGCTCCAGGCACAGATTTAACAATCGAATTGCCTAAAGGTCATCTATGGTGTGGTGCGGGAAGTATCAATGAAAAAGGCGATGCTTTCATGGCAAATATGCCAACTGAGGAAGTATTTACAGTTCCATTGAAAACAGGTGTAAATGGTTATGTTTCAAGCACGAAGCCTTTAAGCTATGGCGGAAATTTAATCGAAGATTTCAAAATTACGTTTGAAAATGGTCGAATTGTTTGTGTAGAAGCGAAAGAAGGTCAAGAAGTTTTAGAGCAACTTGTTGCAACAGATGAAGGCGCAAAATACCTTGGAGAAGTAGCATTAGTACCTCACAAATCGCCGATTTCTGAATCTGGTCTTTTGTTCTACAACACACTTTATGACGAAAATGCATCCAACCATTTAGCGATCGGTAGTGCTTATGCTTTCTGTCTTGAAGGCGGGAAAAAAATGTCTCAAGAAGAACTAGCTGAGCACGGTTTAAACCAAAGTATTACACATGTAGACTTCATGATTGGTTCTGAATTAATGGATATTGAAGGAATCTTGGAAGACGGAACAAAAGAAGCAGTATTCAAACAAGGTAACTGGGCATTTTAATTTTAATCGTTGCCAAACAATCCAATTTCTTTCTCTATCGTTCTTTCTCTTAATCATGTATACTTTTAAGTAATAAATACTTGGTTAAGTAGAAAGGAGAATTCATTTGACTTTCGGAATTATCATCGTCATTGGATTTATGATTGCAATAGGAGTTACTGGAGTTACGATTATGCATTATCTTACAAAAGCAATGGTATCTCGTGATGCAGAAATTATTGACCCAAAACCTGAAACTCGTTTTTAAGCAATCGTCCCTAGGGGCGATTGTTTTTTTGTTATTACTTAACGTTTTCATTACATTTGTTAGTCAGTGAAGTAACAACAATATAACAAAATAGTTAGTGTGACTTAATTATTTCACAATATCTATTTCGATAGACCTATAAACGTTTGAAATAATTGATATTTCCCAGTAAGTACCATATGGCATTATACCTAATATCCTCTATACTTATGTAGCAAACTGTTTAAGGGGGAGTCTACATGTTTTCTGGACTTGATATAGGAATTGACTTAGGTACTGCAAATATCCTTGTATATACAAAAAATAAAGGCATTATATTAAATGAACCTTCGGTAGTAGCGGTTGATACGAAAACGAAACACGTTATCGCTTTTGGGGAAGAAGCTAAAAGTATGATTGGTAAAACACCAGGTTCAATAACAGTGATCCGACCTATGAAAGACGGAGTAATTGCTGATTTTGACATCACAACTGAAATGTTAAAACTGGTTATGAAAAAAGTAGGAAAAAAACTAGGAAGTTCCGTACGTAAACCGAATGTGATGGTTTGTACGCCTTCAGGAGCTACTTCTGTTGAACGTCGTGCGATTCATGATGCTGTAAAAAATAGTGGCGCAAAAGAGGTTCATTTAATAGAAGAACCTGTGGCTGCAGCTATTGGTGCAGATTTACCTGTTAGTGAACCAATTGCTAGTGTCATAGTAGATATTGGTGGGGGCACAACTGAAGTAGGCATCATTTCATTTGGAGGCGTTGTTTCTTCCAATACAGTGAAGGTTGCTGGTGATCGCATGGATGAAGATATCATTCAATATGTGCGTAAACAGTTTAATGTGTTAATTGGCGAACGTACTGCTGAACGGATTAAAATTGAAATCGGATATGCGCTTATTCCTCATAAGACTGAAATTCTTGAAGTTCGTGGACGCGACGTAATGACTGGTCTGCCAAAAACGATTTCAATTAGCTCTGAACAAATACAAGAAACGTTAAAAGAATCATTACTTTCTATATTAGAAGCCATTCGTGCTACTCTAGAAAGCTGTCCTCCAGAATTATCTGGTGATATCGTCGATCAAGGTGTTGTTTTAACTGGTGGAGGCGCGTTATTAAAAGGCATGCAAGAGTGGTTATCGAAAGAAATATCTGTACCTGTACATTTAGCTCCAAATCCTTTGGAATCGGTAGCAATCGGTACTGGTCGATCATTAGTAATGATGGACAAAATACAAAAAGTTACCCGTTAGTCAAACATGAAACGGGCAACTTTTACCGCGGGATGATCCATTCATCCCGCTTATTTTTTTGAGTAAATCTGGTTTAACTTGTGTTACAAAATTTGGCGAAAGTTCTTCAGAATTAATTTTTTGGTGAAAAATCGGTGTGAGTGCAGGTGACACCGGTGGGATGAGCCACGTCCAGTCCCCTCTAACCTCTCGTTCATTTTTCTCTTCTTTCTCCCTAAATGTTTGAAATTGTTGTGCAGCTGTATAATGATCCACCATTTGTACCCCGGCTTTTTTAAACGAATGATAGACCGCATGTTGTAATTCAACTAATGCTCGATCTCGCCAATAAGTAGTCGTACTAGATGTGTCCATTCCTAACTTTAGAGCTATCTCTCTCAATCGGTTATATCGATAAGGGTCTACTAAATTTCTTGCCGCAATTTCTGTTTCCATATACCACCCATTAAAAGGTGCAGGATAATACAATCCACCAATTTCAAGTAATCGGTCAGAAATAATAGGAACTGCATACCATTTCAACTGTAATTCATCCCACTTCTCTTCATACGGATGTACGATAGGTACTTCCAAAATTGATTCCTTAGGAATATCAATCTTTATCGGAGGTTGTTCATTCCACTGATAAATAATAGGAAGTATATCGAAATGATCCCCATTCCCCTTCCAGTCTAGGCTTTGGGCAATTTTTGTTAATGGAATAGATGCGGGGTCTCCTATTTTTAATCCATTATTATCTTCATAGCCTGCATATCGTATTAATTGCTGACTCCATATTTTGACTTTTGGTATTTCAGCTTCTTTAATAGCAGGAAAAATCGTAATCGTGGATTTTATTTTCCCATTATTAGTAGCATATTTAATATGTTGTAATAAATGATTCTCAACTTCTTTTTTCGACTTAACGTCCCTCGCGTCAAATACATCAAGAGTCTCCCAAAATAGACGTCCTATACATTTCGTGCTATTTCGCCAAGCAAGCTTTGCACCATATATTAGTTCATCAATTTTAAGCTCATAGGTTCCTGTTTCATCTATAGAAGCAAGGATTGCATTTTGTCTCTCTTTAAAAATTTCTTTGGATATATTGTTTTCATTTATATATTGAGTTAGAAATGCCATCGCTTTTTGTTTTAATTGATCTTTCAATACCTTCACCTCAGTTTGACTATGT
>JBFIXW010000075.1:0-9091 GCA_041605715.1 Paenisporosarcina sp. | reverse complement strand
TATGCGAGAAGCCATCCGTGTATCGAAAGAACATGAAGTTGTTGTGATGACTTTAGAAGTTCGAGTAAGTAATACAATCGCACAGAATTTATATCGCAAACTGGATTTTCAAAATGGAGGCATCCGAAGAGGGTATTACACAGATACAAACGAGGATGCTTTAGTTATGTGGGTGGAATTTAAATGAGCAAAGATCAACTGATTTTAGGAATTGAAACGAGCTGTGATGAAACAGCAGCTTCCGTCGTACGGAATGGAACTGAAATTGTCTCTAACGTGGTTTCCTCGCAAATTGAAAGTCATAAGCGTTTTGGTGGAGTCGTCCCTGAAATTGCTTCCCGACATCATGTGGAACAAGTAACTCTTGTAATTGAGGAAGCGTTGAAGCAAGCAAATCTTCAACCAGCCGATTTAGATGCAGTCGCTGTAACAGAAGGTCCAGGACTTGTTGGAGCTTTATTGATCGGCATTAACGCAGCTAAAGCATTTGCATTTGCGAATGAACTGCCTCTAGTTGGCGTCCATCATATTGCAGGGCATATCTATGCTAACCAATTGGTCGAACCGATGCAATTTCCTTTGTTGGCTTTAGTGGTATCTGGAGGCCATACAGAGATTGTATTAATGCGGGAACATGGTTCGTTTGAATTGATTGGGGAAACACGTGATGATGCAGCAGGAGAGGCTTATGATAAAGTAGCGAGAGTTTTAAAGCTACCGTATCCAGGCGGTCCTCATATTGATAGATTGGCACAAGAGGCTAAAGAAGAACCCATTGCATTCCCTCGTGTTTGGTTAGAAGAAGGATCATATGATTTTAGTTTTAGTGGATTAAAATCATCGGTGATCAATTATATGCATAATGCGGAACAACGTGGAGAAGACATTAAACCTGAAGCGGTTGCTGCTGGATTCCAAGCGAGTGTTGTCGAAGTCCTAACAGCGAAGACGCTACGTGCTGCAAAAGAATTCAATGTGAAGCATGTTATAGCGGCTGGAGGCGTTTCTGCCAATAAAGGTCTGCGTGCATCACTAGAAACGACATTTGAACAAGAAGGCATACCATTTACCGTACCACCGTTATTTTTATGTACAGATAATGCAGCAATGATAGCAGCTGCTGGGTCGGTTATGTTTGAAAAAGGAATCTTGAGTACGATGGCTATGAATGGAAAGCCAGGAATGCCGTTATTTAACTGGAAATAAGAAAAATCGATTTTCTCGAAAGAGGAAGTCGATTTTTTTGCGGCAATCAAGTTTGTGATGTGTATCACGGTGATTATTATAACTGCCCATTCTTTATCCACCGATTAATTCGATAAGTACCGAAGAGTGCAACAAAAAGAAATGCAAATGCCATAAAGATATATATTCCAAGTCGATTGATTTCAATTAACCCTTCAAGATTAGTTAACGAGTAAAAACATAAGACAATAAAACCTAAGTACAACAAAATATTCGGTATCCAATGAGCAACACGTAATGGGGTACTTTTCTTTCTAATAAAAACATCTCCCTTTTAATCATTACATTGATTCTAAACAAATATTGGCACATTAAAAACAATAAGTTTTAGAAATTCCATATAGGAAAGTATCATTGTCTATCAGGCTGGTTTTTAAGGTTAATGAAGAATATGTTATCCCCAAACTAAACTTGTGATAAACAAAAAAATAGGTCAGTGTCAATAGAGAACATCTGTACTTATACACAATTTGTTGATAACTTGTGTATAAGTAGGTGGAATTCAATATATAGTAGGTGATTAATCCACCGTTTTTGTGTGCGAAAACTTTTTTACCTGTGGACAGTGTGGATAAGTCTGTTGATAGATTGATATATCAAGGTTTTTGATGTGAATAAATTTGTGGAAAGAAAAATATCGAAATTTGCTATTGACCTATATATATAATCGAAAGAAGGCGAAATAAATGCCACATGGACTCCCATGCGGCAAGAATGATAAAATTTATAAATTTTCTAATTCTTCTTCTAATTCAACCCATTCAGTCATGTAGACATCTTGCTCTTGTTTAACTGAATCTAATTCTTTCTGAAGGGACATTAACTGTTCGTGGTCTTGAAAAATAGCTGGATCACAAAGTTTTTCTTCAACCTGTTGAATCTTCCCTTCAAGTGTTTGTAATTCAACTTCTAAATCTTCTAAACGACGGGTGATTTGACGTTCTCTTTTCTTCGCATCTTTATCAATCGTTGAAGTAGATTGTTTAATAGAGGGAGATTCAATTTCTTGAAGCCCCATTTTTTCTAATCTAATTTCTTCTAACTCTTTTTTCTTTTCTACGTAGTAATCATAGTCGCCTAAATACTCAAATGCGCCGTCACTCGATAACTCAATAACCTTAGTAGCTATTCGGTTAATAAAGTATCGATCATGCGAAACAAACAGGATGGTTCCTGGGTAGTCTATCAATGCGTTTTCAAGAACTTCCTTACTATCAAGGTCCAAATGGTTGGTTGGTTCATCGAGTATTAACGTATTGGATTTCAACATCATTAATTTAGCTAAGGCAACGCGTGCTTTTTCGCCACCTGACAATGAAGAAATGGACTTCGTCACGTCGTCCCCGCTAAATAAGAAGCGACCTAATACATTCCGAACATCTTTTTCATTCATTAGCGGCCATTCATCCCACAGTTCTTTTAATACAGAACGGCTGCCGGTTAGTTTGGCTTGTTCTTGATCATAATAGCCAAATTGCACATTCGTGCCGTATTTGATATTTCCGCTAATTGGCGGGATGTCTTTAACGACTGTTTTTAGTAAAGTGGATTTACCGACCCCGTTTGGTCCGACTAAAGCAATTCGGTCCTCACGGAAAACACGAAGATTCACATCTGTTGAAACGGGTTTCCCAGCATAACCAACGGTCATCTGATCTATTGCCAAAACATCATTTCCGCTTTGACGTTCAATAGAGAAGCCGAAATTTGCGGATTTCTCAGATCCATCAGGTGAATCCATCCAATCCGTTTTTTCTAAAACCTTACGTCTGGACTGTGCCATTTTCGTTGTGGACGCTCGAGCTAAATTGCGTTGGACGAAATCTTCGAGTTTCGCTTTTTCTTCCTGTTGTTTATCAAACGTCTTTAAATCGCGTTCATATGTTTTTGCTTTCTCATCCAAATATGCACTGTAGTTCCCAACAAAGCGTTTTACTTTATGACGAGATACTTCATAGACAAAGTTTACAACTTGATCGAGGAAATAGCGGTCATGGGAAACGATTAAAATAGCACCTGGATATCCTTGTAAATAACGCTCAAGCCAGCTTAGTGTATCAATATCTAAATGGTTAGTAGGCTCATCTAAAATCAACAAGTCTGGTTTTGTTAAAAGAAGTTTAGCTAATGCTAATCGCGTTTTTTGACCACCAGACAAGGATTGAATTGGTTTTGTAAAATCTTCAGGGAAGAATTGCATCCCGTGAAGTACGGAGCGGGTATCAGCTTCGTATTGATAACCACCTGAATCCTTAAAATTCACTTGTTTTATATCATAATCAGCCATTAAGCGGGCGTATGCTTCCGCATCTTCATAGATCGAAGGGTCCGCCATTTGCTTTTCAAGGTTTCGAAGTTCTTGTTCTGCAGCTTGATGATGTGCAAATATCGTCATCATTTCATCCCAAATGGAAAGGTCGGAATCGATTCCAGCGTGTTGCTCCATGTAGCCAACCTTAGTGCCTTTAGGAATGATGATTTCACCTGAATCGTATGACATTTCACCAGCAATAATTTTTAAGAGTGTTGATTTTCCAGCACCATTTCGACCGACTAATGCAACACGATCACGATGATTAATTTCGAGTTTTACCCCACTTAATATTTCATCTACAACAAACGATTTATGTAATTGGTTCACTTGTAAGACAATCATAATTCCACCTCAGTTCTCACTTAGTTTAAAGGATGGTTCAAACACTTGCAACGACCGAACTTTACTTATACATACGACTGATGTAAGATGGAATCGATTTCGCTTAAATCGCAGGAGGAACTGCATGAAACAAGAACCGATTAAAATTCCACAAGCCACGACAAAACGACTGCCACTTTACTATCGTTTCATTCAAAATTTGTCGAACGCAGGCAAAAAACGTGTGTCTTCACAAGAGTTAAGTGATGCCATGAAAATCGACCCTGCAACGATTCGAAGAGACTTTTCTCATTTTGGAGCGTTAGGAAGAAAAGGATACGGCTATGATGTACCTCATCTTTTAGAATTCTTTCGTCAAACATTAGACCAAGATGAAGAAACGAATGTCGCTTTGATTGGGGTAGGTAGTTTAGGAACTGCTTTTTTGAAATACAATTTCCACAAAAACCACAATACACGTATTGTGCTCGCATTTGATACGAGTGCCACTGAAGACGGTACGATGATGAGCGATATTCCTGTTTTCGAACCTAGTAAGTTAGAAGAAAAAATCAAAGAGTTTGGAATCGAACTTGTCATTTTAACTGTCCCTTCACGCGCTGCGCAAGAAGTAACCGATCGACTAACCAAAACGAATGTAAAAGGGATTCTTAATTTCACCCCAGTTCGTTTATCTGTGCCTGATTCTATTCGTGTACATACGATCGATTTATCGGTTGAATTACAGACCTTGATCTACTTGATTAGACAGGACGAGGAAACGTTCACACATCGTTCATAGTAGCATTAGCATAGATTCGGCAAATACGTTAAAATGAAATCACACTATAAGGAGGTGTCTGCAATGTCTCCAGGTCCATTAAGTTTAATCATTATCGGTATCGTCGCATTACTTGTGTTCGGTCCTAAAAAGTTGCCTGAACTAGGTAAAGCGTTTGGTTCATCGTTACGTGAGTTTAAAAATGCAACAAAAGGTTTAGCAGATGATGACGAAGATGATAAGAAGAAAATAGACGGTCAAAAAGACGAACTGAAGTAAGTTAGGATGAACATTCAATGAATGAAAAAGACTTAACACTCGTTGAACATATAGATGAAATAAGAAAACGACTGATGATCATCGTCGTTTTCTTTGTTATTGCGGTTATAGGAAGCTTCTTTATAGCTGAGCCTCTAATCCACTTTTTGCAATATAGTGAAGAAGCCAAATCGTTAACGCTTAACGCATTTACAATCACAGATCCAATTATGATTTACCTCAAAGTGATACTGTTTGTTGCGTTCTTACTCACATCTCCCGTTATTCTATATCAACTATGGGGATTTGTAAGTCCAGGTCTTTATGAACCCGAGAGAAAAGCAACACTTAGCTATATTCCTTTTACTTTCTTATTATTTGTAGCGGGAATTACGTTTTCATATAAAGTGTTATTTCCCTATGTCATTCACTTTATGATTATACTCTCAGAAGATTTAGGAATAAACCAAGTCATTGGAATCAATGACTACTTCAATTTCTTATTCCAAATCACCATTCCGTTCGGTATTATTTTCCAATTACCAATCGTGTTATTATTTTTAACTCGACTTGGCGTGATTACGCCAATGTTGATGGTGAAGGTAAGGAAGTATGCATACTTTGTCTTATTTATCATAGCGGCATTTATAACACCACCGGATATTATTTCTCACCTAATTGTCACTGTGCCTTTGTTCGCCTTATATGAACTGAGTGTCATGGTTTCACGAGTTGGTTACAAAAAGTATTTGAAATCAGAAGAATTACGTCAACGTGAAGAGCATCAATCACTAGTTGATGAAGCAAATAGAAGACGAATCGAAAACCTTCCACCGGAATGATCTGGTGGAAGGTTTTTTTGTATTCAAAAAGAAAGCACATTTTAGATTAGCCTAAAATGTGCTTTCTCTTACTTTCAATTAGAAGCCTTCATTTGATTTCAATAAAACAAATTCAAAATCATTTCAAGTTTCGGTTGCATTTTTTGAATGACGTCTTGATTTAATTGAACAAGGACGACAAAGCCGTTTAATAACATATGGGCAATAATTGATGTGAGAATTCTTTTCGTTTTATAGTACAAGTAGGCGAATATAAATCCTGATACCGCATAGAGTAGTATGTGTGTAAAATCAAAATGGATAATCGCAAACACGATTGCACTAACAGATCCAGCTATAAAGAAATTAGTCGTTTGGACAAGAGTTCCAAAGATTACGCGTCTAAAGATTAGTTCCTCTAAAATCGGAGCAAAGATTGCAATAGAAAGAATTGTAACAGGAGCCGTTTTTGCAATTGTCATGAACATGGTGGTGTTTTCTGAACCCGGGTCAATTCCAAGTTGTTTTTCTATTAAAGCAGCCATCATTTGGCCAAATAAAACAAGGAAGAAACCTAGTATTCCGTATAGGACAGAAACGCCAATGGAACTTTGTGTGCCACGTAAGTTATTAAAAAAGGTTTTATCCTTTCGAATAATGGCGACAAAGATAAGTGTAGCTACTGACATACTGATGAATACCCACCAACCACTCGCAAGTAATTCAGCTCGCTCTGTGGATGTGCCATTCTGAGAAGAAAAGAACATGAAAAGCAAGGGTGCAAAAAGTAGTCCAGAAAGCTGCATAGTGATATATACCATGATTAAATAAAATGCGGTTTTGTTATTTTTCACGAGGTAGGTCCTTTCATTCTAAGAAGTTCTAACTATATTGTAGGGCTTTTTGGAATACCTCGCAAAGAATACAAAAATCTACGAGTTCCTACTTGCAAAAATTCAGCCAATTCATTATGATAATACTTGTGTTAGCACTCAAAGACTGAGAGTGCTAATAAAACATATTTAACCAATCAGGGAGGTTGTTTCACTTGTTAAAACCATTAGGCGATCGTATCGTAATTGAATTAGTCGAGTCTGAAGAAAAGTCAGCATTCGGTATTGTACTTCCAGACTCTGCTAAAGAGAAACCACAAGAAGGCAAAGTAGTAGCAGTTGGTACTGGACGAATTTTAGACAATGGCACACGTGTCGAGCTAGATGTTAAAGAAGGAGACAAAATCATCTTCTCTAAATACTCTGGTACTGAAGTGAAATTCCAAGGCACTGAATTCTTAATTTTACGCGAGAGCGATGTTTTAGCTGTAATTGGCTAATAAATAAATAATCAACCAACTACTAGGAGGGTTTATTAAATGGCAAAAGAAATTAAATTTAGCGAAGACGCGCGCAGCTTAATGCTTCGCGGTGTAGATAAATTAGCAGACGCTGTTAAAGTAACACTTGGACCAAAAGGACGTAATGTTGTTCTTGAGAAAAAATTTGGTTCACCACTAATCACAAATGATGGTGTAACAATTGCAAAAGAAATCGAACTTGACGATCCATTTGAAAACATGGGTGCTAAGCTAGTTGCTGAAGTAGCATCAAAAACAAATGAAATCGCTGGAGACGGTACAACAACTGCAACGGTTCTTGCGCAAGCAATGATTCGTGAAGGATTGAAAAACGTAACAGCAGGAGCAAACCCAGTAGGTATCCGTAAAGGTATTGAAAAAGCAGTTGCTGCAGCAGTAAATGAGTTAAAAGAAATCTCTAAAGAAATCGAAGGCAAAGAGTCAATTGCTCAAGTAGCAGCAATCTCTGCAGCTGATGAAGAAGTAGGTCAATTAATCGCTGAAGCGATGGAACGCGTTGGGAACGACGGCGTTATCACGATTGAAGAATCTAAAGGATTTACGACTGAGCTTGATGTAGTTGAAGGTATGCAATTCGATCGTGGATATGCATCTCCATACATGGTGACAGATTCAGAGAAAATGGAAGCTGTTTTAGAAAATCCATATATCTTAATTACAGACAAAAAAATCACAAGCATTCAAGAAATTCTTCCTGTCTTAGAGCAAGTAGTTCAACAAGGCAAACCGTTGATCTTAATCGCTGAAGACGTTGAAGGTGAAGCTTTAGCAACATTAGTTGTAAATAAATTACGTGGGACATTCAATGCTGTAGCTGTTAAAGCTCCAGGATTTGGTGATCGTCGTAAAGCGATGTTAGAAGATATCGCAATTTTAACAGGTGCTGAAGTAATTACAGAAGAACTTGGATTAGAGTTAAAATCAGCGAATATCTCTCAATTAGGACGCGCAGCGAAAGTTGTTGTGACAAAAGAAAACACAACAATTGTTGAAGGTGCTGGTCAACCTGACAGAATCACTGGTCGCGTAAGCCAAATCCGTTCACAATTAGAAGATACAACTTCTGAATTCGACAAAGAAAAACTGCAAGAACGTTTAGCTAAACTTTCTGGTGGTGTTGCCGTAATTAAAGTCGGTGCAGCAACTGAAACAGAACTAAAAGAGCGCAAACTTCGTATTGAAGATGCATTAAACTCTACGCGTGCAGCAGTTGAAGAAGGTATCGTTTCTGGTGGTGGTACTGCATTAGTAAACGTGTACAACAAAGTTGTAGAAATGACTTCAACCGAAGTAGGCGACGTAGCAACTGGTGTGAAAATCGTTCTTCGTGCACTTGAAGAGCCAGTTCGTCAAATCGCTAATAATGCAGGCCTTGAAGGTTCAATCATCGTTGACCGCTTGAAGCGTGAAGAAATCGGTATCGGTTTCAACGCAGCTAACGGAGAATGGGTGAACATGATGGACGCGGGAATCGTGGATCCAACGAAAGTGACACGTTCTGCACTTCAAAACGCAGCATCTGTAGCAGCCATGTTCTTAACTACTGAAGCAGTAGTTGCAGATATCCCTGACAAAAATGCAGGTGGTGGAATGGGCATGCCTGATATGGGTGGCATGGGCGGCATGATGTAATAAGGGGTTTGAGCTACTTTTACATTTTTGTAGAATGAGCTTAAATTTTTAGGGAACTACTCACTTTTTCTGAAGTGATGTAACTCACAATTAAAACGTAAAGCAATTACCATTTCCCAAGATTAACTCTTGGGGGGTGGTTTTTTTATGCACTTTAAGGTTTACTTCAGTAAAATAAGGTATATTATAATCGTTGAATAGATTCTCTTTCAGGACAAGAAAAGTAGGTGAACAAAGTGGGAAAATATCATTTGGATACTAAAGGTAAAGTAGCTGTGGCAAAGTATCAAGAAAAACTGAAACCTGACAAATTTGATAAAAAGCAGCAACTTGAAAAAATACGC
>JBFIXW010000074.1:0-9377 GCA_041605715.1 Paenisporosarcina sp. | reverse complement strand
GAGGCATTTTAGACTTTTCGATTTTGAAAGTAGTCTTCACGAGTCTGGATATAAAGTAAATTTTGCACTTCACGATTACCTAATCTCGTAAGTACAAATGGCTTCGTCCAAAGATAGCGGAAACCTGTTTTTTCGACGACGCGACGAGAGTTGTTGTTAAAGTCAAAATGTCCGCACCAAATCATGTCGAGATTCATATCTACAAATCCATGATGAATAACCGCTTTAACGGCTTCAGGCATGATGCCTTTGCCCCAGTATTCTGGACTAAGCACATAACCGATTTCTCGTTGAGGCACATGTTTTCGATCTGTATCAGGACGGCGATCGTGCAAGCCAATACCACCAATTACTGTACCCGTCTCTTTCCATTCAATCGCATAGGTATCTCCTGCAGATTGGAAGAATCCAATGACTTCAAGACTTTCGTCTACATTTTTGTGCGGTGCCCAACCAGCCATAGGTCCAACACGATCATCTTTCGCATACTCGTATAAATCTTCAGCGTCTTCTTTTTGCCAAGGTCTTAAAAGTAGTCGCTCCGTTTCAATGGTAGGAAGTATCCAAGGAATCACTTTTCCATATATGATCCATTTGCTTGAATCGTTTGGTTGAAAATCATTTTTCAGTTGCTCAAACTTAAGCTTTTCATAAAGTTCTTGCGCTTTCTTATTATCTGCCTTCGTTGTTAGTAACACATGTCCATGTAAGGAGCTTAACCATTTCGTTACAAGTTGTTTGCCAATGTCTTTACCAGAGAAATGGGGATTGACCAGTAATTCGACCAATTCCATTGTTTCATTCATCCATTCAGGTGTTTCATTTAATGCTTCTGCTAATTTTTCGTGGTAGTACTGACCCGGTCGTGAAGCGTAACCGTAAACATAGCCAATTAATTGATCCTCATCATAAGCTCCTACTGCATGAAATCGAGGGTACGTTACATGACGGTTAAACCGATCTTGAAATTCGATTGATTCTTTATGCCACACAGTTGAATAGAGATTCACAACTTCCTCATGATTTACTTCGTTTAAGTCTAGTACTTTCCACTTTATTTCTTGCATCTTCTCATCAGACCCTTCTTCTACGTTGTTGTGATGCTTCTCTTATTTACATTCCACATTTATGGTAAAACTCCTCTTATAAACGCTCTAATAAACCTTACTCTCGCTTCCAGGGTCACTGCTGGACATTAACTACTCATACAAATCAATCTGCATAATTTCGATATGCCGGCATAAATTCTAGAATACCCATGCGGTTTAATAGAAGTTAAGAAAGAATGATCATTAAACTTAATTGTAAAAACATGCCTGCTAGGTTATTCTTCCTTTTATAGAAGTCATATTATCTTTAGGAGGGTATATATGGATCAATTTGATAAAACCCTTCAAACCTTCATAGAAAATGCGGGGTGGTTAGCACCCATACTATTTGTCTTATTGCATTTAATGCGACCGCTTTTATTCTTACCTGTCATTGTTGTTTGTATAGCAGGTGGCGTATTATTCGGGTTCTTTAAAGGTGCCATTTTGTCGTTTATCGGACTTTCGTTGATGAGCTGGGTTTCCTATTTGCTTGTGATGAAATTCCCAAAGTTTCGTGATAAGGTATCAAGGTTAAAAGAAAAAATGTTTAAAAACAACTCTATTTCAATTGGCCAAGTCATGATTTTACGCATAATGCCCTTTGTTCATTTCCATTTACTTTCCTTGTATTTAATAGAGATGTCTAAAAACTTCAAACAGTATATGGTTTATTCAATGGTTGGCGTGATTATGCCTGCAATTTTTTATACAGCTTTTGGTGAGATTATTACTGAATTACCTTGGTACATTTCCATTCTACTGTTTATGATTTTAGCGACAATCTATTGGTATGTAGGCAAACGAAATAAATTAAATATCGCTGCTGAATAAATTCTCGCAACGATTTTGCATATTCTGTGAGACCTGGGAATTGAATTCGAAGTGTGCAGTAAGAATGGTTGTTCATTGACAACCATTCTGTTTTTAACTACTGTATGTTTAAACACTTAAACATTCAAACACTTAAACATATTGGAGGGAATTAAATGAAGAAAACAGCATTAATTACAGGCGCAACTAGTGGATTAGGTTACGAGTTTGTTCAATTATTAGCAAAAGAGCAATATAATCTAATTGTAGTAGCAAGAAATGAAGAAAAGTTATTAAATATTAAATCGGAGTTCCCGCTATTAAATGTTACAACAATCCCACTGGACTTAAGTAAGCCTGGATCAGTAAGAAAAATGGTAGAAGAAATACATGAAAAGGGCCTTCAAGTAGATGTTTTAATTAATAATGCTGGCTTTGGTTTGTTAGGAAAATTTGATGAACTAAATGTGGAAAAACAACTTGAAATGATTCAGCTTAACATTTCTGCACTTACTGAGTTAACTCACGCATTTCTTCCTCACATGAAGAAACAGAAGTTTGGTCAAATTATGAATGTTGCAAGTACAGCCGCTTTTCTACCTGGTCCGATGATGGCCGTTTATTATGCAACGAAAGCATACGTACTGTCATTCTCAGAAGCTCTTGTTGAAGAGTTAGCTGGTACTGGTGTAACTATTACGACTCTATGTCCAGGCGCGACCAAAACCAATTTTGGTTCTGTTGCAAATGTTGAAAAGACAAAAATGTTTAGCAATGCAATGGATGCCACTACTGTTGCTGCACAAGGTTATAGTGGAATGAAAAATGGGAAACGCGTAGTGATTACTGGCAGTTCAAACAAAATTAGCGCTATAGCAGCCAAATTTTTACCAAGAAGTACAGCAGCGAAAATTGCCAAATATGTTGCACAAGATAAATAAGCAGCAATTGTGAGGTGTCTTAAATGACAAAACTAGCAATAGACGTTTTTAGAGCATGTATCCCATTATTTCAAACATTTTCAGACCCAGCGAGACAAGATATTATCTTGCTTTTGGCTGAACATGAAACATTAAGTGTTAATGAGATTGCGGACCAATCCTTATTGTCTAGACCGGCTATTTCTCATCATTTAAAAGTTTTAAGAGATAATCGCCTAGTGCAAATCGAACAAAAAGGGACGCAACGATATTACTCTCTATCCCTTGAAACGAGTGTTGAGCAGTTAAAAGAATTAACTCAATTGGTTGAAGAAAAATGTATGTTATAGTCTGATGCTTATTTGAGCTTGGTTGAAGTAAATGTATGTTTTTCTATGACCTATATCGTCTTCCCTCTACATATAATGAATACTGAATTCTTTGTAGAGGGTGACTAGGTGTTTGGGATAATGGAAAAGGCACTTTTTTTTATGATTGCATTGAGACTCATTTCTGGAAGTATTGAAATAACCGCCGCCATGTTGATGTTAAAATATAATGATTTAGAAAAAGCCTTTTATATCAATACCATGCTCGCGTTAGTGGGACCTGTCATTTTAATCGTTACAACAGGAATAGGATTATCAGGGCTCTCAGAAAAGATATCGTTAAAGAAAGGTATTCTTCTTTTTAGCGGGATTGTTCTGATCCTCATGAGTATGAAGTCTAAATAGGAAAAGGCTGAAGAATAATTTTAAAGCCTTTTCTTTTTTATTTGCAGATTTAAAGGATTCATTCATTCGAAAGCGAACTATATATAAACTACGATAAATGGAGGATTTAGATGAACTCAACTACTTTTCAATATGTAACATACATATCATCAACTGCAGAAAAAGTGTGGGATGCATTAACGAACACTCAACACACGGAAGTTTATTTTTTTGGAACAGCTATTAAGTCCGATTGGAAAGTGGGCTCTCGTGTCGAATATTTTAGAGGTGAATTAACAGACTCAGGAGAATTATTGAGCTATGTGCACAATAAAGAAATGACTTATACATGGGAAAGTGTTGGTGACGATACAGTACGTGAGGTACCAACAATTGTCTCGGTTTCATTACACGAAATCGATCGCCATGTCGTAAAACTGACATTGTCTCATAAGAATTTGTTAGATGCGGATTATGTAGAAGAAAACGATACATTTAGAGGCGTTAATAATGGCTGGCCATTTATTTTAAATAACTTAAAGACTTACCTAGAGAGCGGAAAAACGATGGAAGTATCTATTTAGAATCATACGAGAGGAGTCACAATTCATGAATGTGACAGAAGAGATTGAACAACTCGAAAAAGAAATTGCTGAAAAAAAGCACCGTATTAAAGAGTTACGAAAATCTCAGCCCCAAAAGCTCGTTCAGAATTACGAGTTCGAAGGGAAAGAAGGATCATCCATTTCACTTCTTGAATTATTTGGTGAAAAAGATGAACTCATTGTCATTCAAAACATGGGCAAATCATGTTCTTATTGCACCATGTGGGCAGACGGATTTAACGGCGTCTATCATTACCTAGCTCATAAAGCGCCTGTCGTTCTTGCCTCTCCAGATTCACCTGAAGTTCAAGCAACACTAGCGGAAGAAAGAGACTGGAAATTTAAAATGATCTCCACTCAAAATAATACCTTTAAACAAGATCTAGGCTTTGTTATAGATGGACAAGTTTACCCTGGGGTCTCTGTATTTAGAAAAACCCCTTCTGATGAAATCTACTTAGTTGCTAATGATTTCTTTGGACCTGGTGATGACTATAGTTCTCCTTGGCACTTATTTGAGTTGTTGCCCTCTGGCTCAGAAGGTTTTAATCCGAATGCCGTTATGCTTTTAGGTTAATAATTCAAACCCCACTAATCTAAAATGTTGATTAGTGGGGTTTGAAGAAAAGTGGTACTAGTTTTTGTGTTTATTCACATTTTTCAATTGTCCGTACTTTACATTGAATATCGTCCAGTCTACACGTTGCCTTTAATTCAAATAATAACTCCCATACTTTATAAAGACCTTAGGATTTCAACGATGAGGTCTTTTTTTCCTTTTACTTCAAATAAAACAAACCACCATTTACAATCTCCACTTTAATCTTTGCTTTGTATTGTTCGTTCATTGCTTTTTTCTCCATCTCATAACATTCAGGTTTGTCTTCTACTCCTTCATAGAAATACTCCAAAACCTTTCGATCCTTTTGCCATCTTTTATTCGCTTCTTCCGCCCATGAATGGTCATCGTTTTGAATATATTTATCAATGGCTGCGTCTAATCGTTCAAGTCCACGCACTGGTTTAATAAAATAATCCAACGTAAAAGCTCCATCAGACATGATTGTATCCAGCGGCAACTTAATGAGTGATTCTTGAAACTGATCCACTATTCGACCTGTCATTAAGTTAATGCCAAGTGAAAAGAGCATTTCTCTCGTCTGATCACTGTAATAAGAGACTAAATAATTCACGCCGAGCCACGGAGTTAAAATGGTTTTTGTCACAGGGGTGTGCATTACTCTCTCATACATCTGTACAAAAGCACCTAGCTCATTTGTTACCTGGAAAATTTGATTGAGTCGCGGGGAACCAAAGTGAATGACTTCCCCTTTTACGTCTTCCGTTAATTTATTTTGATCGGTTATAAACGTGAGTTGAGCAGGATTCGGTTCTGCCCCAGTACTTTCTTGGTATTTCCAATAAAACGGGCGATTCATAATTCGTTTATCCATATCGACGGTTAACTGTACGGTCATATAATGCGGATGATCATTTACAATGGAACAATTATTTTCTTTAAAAAAGTTGTGTAAATAGCTATGAATTTGTTGGGGGTACATGTAACTCCTCCTCCAGGTACCTCTTTCATTTCTTAAATTGTTTGTTTAAATGACGATAGGATATCGTCTAAATTACCGACTGCTTTCTCAAAGACATCAATTTTAACGTGAAGCAATTTTAAGATGTCGTCTTCAATGGTGTTTTCAATGGCTAGATTGTATATATGCACGTCATGCTCCTGACCTAGCCTGTGTACTCGTCCAATTCGTTGTTCTAGCTTCATTGGGTTCCACGGTAAATCGTAGTTGATGACATGGTGGCAAAATTGAAGGTTAATTCCTTCCCCACCAGATTCAGTCGCAATCAGTACTTGTGCATGATTTTTAAATAATTGTTTCATCCAATCTCGTTTGCTTTTCTTGAACTGACCATTGAATAGAACACTCGTAATCCCTTTTTGATGTAAAAACCACTGTAAATAAACTTGGCTTGCTCGATATTCAGTGAAGAGAATGACTTTATCATTTGCTTGCTTGATTATTTCATACGCTTTTTCTGCTTTAGCATTGACCACTAACACCATGAGCCTTTGAATAATTTCTTCTACATAGGCAATCTCTTCAGGTTCGGTACATTTTTGTCGCATTTTATTTAACGTTAAATAGGTCGCTTCTTTGCTGCTACACATTTCCTTTTGCAGTGTAATCATCGAGAAGGCACCAGAAAAAACAGGGGAGATATGTTTAAGCTCTAAAATTAAATCGTACACTTCTTGTTCCGCTTGGGTAAACTGAACTGGAATGGTTTGCACCTTACGAGTAGTCCAATCGATCCCAGTGTCTTGCCTTCTATTTCGTACCATGACTTGATTCACTAGTTCTTTCAAATACTCATCGTGTTCCCAGTTATGCTTGCTAGCAGAAAATGAGGATTGGAATGTCTCATAATTACCTAGATGACCTGGTTTTAGTAAAGAAATAAGATGAAATAATTCAAACACATTGTTTTGAATCGGTGTGGCTGTTAATAATAAACAAAACTTCTTCTTTAAACCTTGAACAAATTCGTAGTTTTTCGTTTTATGGTTTTTGAGTTTATGTGCTTCATCGATAATAATCATGTCGTAGTCTTGTGCATAAATATGTTCTTTGTGCGGGCTTTTCTTCGCCGTATCCATACTCATCACGACGACATTGTAATAGTCTAATGACGTATTTTTTCGATAAGGAATCGCTGGAATATAAAATTTCTGATTCAATTCTTCTGCCCATTGATTAATCAGGGAGGCCGGGGCTAATATGAGCGCTTTTTTGACAAGACCACGAATGAGATATTCTTTTAATATCAATCCCGCTTCAATGGTTTTACCAAGTCCTACTTCATCTGCTAAAATGGCTTTTCCATTCATTCGCTCTATAACCGTTTCCGCCACATCCAACTGATGTTCAAGTGGTGTTAGGTTCGGCAAATACTTGGGTGATTGCAATCCGCTAAAATCAGAGATTAAATTGGTTTTCACTACTTCATAATTCATCTGATAAAGCGTCCAGTTATCCCATGGTTCACGATTTTCTAAACGTTCGATTATGCCTTCTTTCCATTCAGATGACCTATCTATGTTCATAAACTTCACCTCAAACATCGTTTTCTTTTTTATAATTTGTCCTAAAAAGAAGTTCCTATGTTTTTTTCATGAAATAAATAATATTTAGGCTATTAGCTGATTTATTGATGAAGGACCTATGCAATCATTAAAAGAATGATTACGCTCACACGAATTACACAATGAATATACTATCAGGCACAGAAAAAGGCAGCCTTATAAAGTCTTTAAAACAAGACTTTATAAGGACTGCCTAATCTATTGCATTTATAAGCTGTTAATGAACACGCGAATGACATCGGCACCGCCAATAACCGTTCCTAGAGTGCTACCTAAATTGGTCAGAACAATCACTAGCAAAACACGCGTTACTTTATTATCCCAAAATCCTTTTATCGAAAAAACATCCTCCGATAGTCTTTCAAAATCTCCAACATTCGGTTTACGAATAGAGGCTTGAACAAGTCCCGAAACCCATCCCGCTGCGATTAAGGGATTTAGTGAAGTAAATGGAGCAGCAATGAATGCTGATAGAATGGCCAGCGGATGACCTAGAGCAACCGCAGCTCCAATAGCAGCAAGTGCACCATTCCAAATAATCCAACTCATCGCTTGATCGTATCCTGCTGCAGGGTTGGTGATAAATGTGTAAGCAATGATGGCCAGAATTAATATAGGTATGGCCCAACCGATTAACTTTGGTACGATGGATTTAGGAGCTATCGTTGTTAAAGCCTCTAAATCATGCTCTTTATGGATTTCTTTTGTAATTCCTGGAACGTGTGCTGCACCGAGTACTGCGACTACTTTTTCACCAGGTGCATTTTTAATTTTTTGAGCTAAGTATTGATCTCGCTCATCAATTAGAGGCTTTTTTAGCTTCGGAAAATGTTCCGTGAATTCAGCAAGAACCGCGTTTAACGTATCTTGAGATTTCATTTTTTCAAGTTCATCTTCTGAAATTGTCTCTTTACTGAAAATGCTAAAGAAAATACCATTTAGAAGTTGTGCTTTCCCTGTAAAACCAAGATTTGACCAGATGCGAGAAAAGGTAATTTGAATATTGCGATCGGCTAAGACCAACTCTGCACCCGTTTCTTTTGCCGATTCAATGCCTTGAATCATTTCTGCGCCAGGCTTGATATCAAATTGTTTTGCTAAACGGTTTTGAAAAGAAGAGATGGCTAGATTCATTAATAGCAATGTCGCTTTCTTCTCTTTGATTAATTTAAAAATGTCCGTTTCTTTCCACTTGTTGTTTTCCATAACGGATTGATATCGCTGTTCATCCAACTCGATACATACTGAATCGGGTCTTTCTCTTTCAATAACCTCTTTTACTTGTTCAGCACTTTGTCTAGAAACATGTGCGGTACCAATTAGGATTAACTCTTTTCCGTCTATATGAATCCGTGTAATATTTTCTTCTAACATAAGTGACTTCCTTCATAGAATGTATTTCTTCTACGCAATCCGATCATCCTTGATTACGAAAAGACTGTCTATTGTTAATAATGCAGTAGACTGTGAGAAATTTCAAACATCTTTTCATAAATACTCTTGTATATATTCGTCACTTTTGTACTCTAATACGTCTCCAGGCTGACAGTCTAAAGCTTTATAAATTCTTTCAAAAGTTGATAATCGAATCGCTTTTGCTTTGCCGTTTTCAATATAGACAGATTCGCTATTGTAATTCCCACTATTCTACTATGTATGATTCACTGATTTAATTCTTTCGTTAAAGCGTTAATAGCTGCAAATACCACTTTCATGTTTTCTTCATCATTCATTTCATTTCTAGCGTGGAGTAATGTCGGTCTAACTGATTCCACGGAACGTCCAAAGTCATACATCCATTCATATCTTGGAACCATCCACGTATGAAAATGATGCGTAGTATCTTCGTTATAAAAGTAATACACATAGTCAATGCCTAAAATTTCTCGTTGAGCTTTTCTGATACGGGTAAGTATATTGATATAATCAATTTTCTCAGCCTCTGTTAATTCGTCGAAGCATTTAATATGCCTCTTTGAAGCTAAAATTATTAATCCTCTTATAGGATAAGCAACATCTTGATGAGCGTGAAAGAATTCACTTTCTAGTACAACTCCCCCGTCAGGTTCTAT
>JBFIXW010000073.1:0-9390 GCA_041605715.1 Paenisporosarcina sp. | reverse complement strand
TATGGGACGTTTACTCATCATTAAATTAACAATTATCATTACTGTTGTTATTCTACTGTTTATACCGGTAAATAACTTTGTAAAACAATCTCATGATTACAATATTAACCATGCCATGCTGGCGTTTAAGAAACATCCATATCCAGTTGATATCATCAATTTAGGTACATCTCATTCAATGTATGCTTATTATTTTAAGCCTACTGGTTTGTCCCATCTGGACTTAGCACTACCTGCTCAGACGATTCAGTATGACTTTAAATTGTTGAAAGAGTACGGCAAGCATCTTAAACCTGATGGTGTAATCATCATCTCCATCTCTCAAATTACTTTCGTGAATTCTGAGACCAATTATGTAGGAAATTATTATAAGGTTTTAGACCGCACCGAGATTGAACCGTTTGATTTAATTGATTATTACAGTTACTTGTACTTACCTGCCTTAGATAGTGGTCGTTTTAATTCGGCAATCTCGGGTAAATTTAAAAACCTTAAATGGAATTCTCATCAACCTTGGGAAAATAACGGTAAAAACTATTCAGAAAGAAAGTATGAGAAAGTAGAAGCACAATATAGAGAAGCGATTGAAAATAATAACATTGAACAAAATGTGAAGCAGTTAAAAGAGATGGTAGATTATTGTGGCGAGAAAGGGTACCAAGTAGTATTAACCATGGAGCCAGTACAACAGTCTTATCAAGAATATCTCAATGAAGAAGTAATGAATAAACTTGTTTTTCAGTACTTAAAACCCCTTGAATTAGATGTCCCTTTTTTAAATTATATGAGTGATCACAGATTCGTAGACAACAGAGAATATTTTATCGACCCAGATCATTTAAATAGCGAAGGAAGAAAAAAATTTTCTTGGATCGTTTACAAGGACCTTAAGGAATTGGGCTATTTATGAGCTACTTATATGCCTATTATTGATTTAAACTTCTTCATTCGCAGAAAATATATTATCTATTGGTGGCCATTTATACAGGATGTAACAAAGTTTATCTCATGGAAGACAAGAATTGAAATCGGATTCTTGTCATGCATGAGATATTTTTATGTCTACAACAGTTAAAGATGCGATTAAAATCAGATGAATTCCAACACTCAAGGCCTTAATCTAATATCGTGAAATCAACTTTTATATCGACAAAAAAACCAACCAGCAAGAGAGAAGACTCTCTTCCTGATTGGTTTTATATGATCGTTATTTACTTTGATACCATGCACTAGCTTTTTCCACTTCACTAAACGTTAGTTGATGGCCATTAGTTTCCCACTCCAATGTCACTACTGCACCTGCTTGTTCTAACAATGCTTTTAACTCTTCAGATTCTTGCGCTGAACAAATCGGATCATTCGAACCTGCTCCGATGAACACGTGTTTCCCAGCTAAATCCGGCAACTCAATTCCTCTTCTTGGAACCATTGGGTGATGAAGTACTGCGCCTTTTAATGAATCTTCGTAATGGAATAATAAACTTGCAGCAATATTTGCTCCATTCGAATAGCCCACTGCGTAAATATTGTAGCGATCAAAACCATAATCGGTTGCTGCTTGATCTAGAAAGTCATTTAATTCTTTTGTACGGGAAACTAAGTCCTCTTCATCAAATACGCCTTCAGCTAAACGCTTGAAAAAGCGAGGCATTCCGTTTTCTAACACATTTCCTCTTACACTAAGTACATTCGCTTCCGGATCTACTTTTGATGCTAATGGAAGCAAGTCATGCTCTGTCCCACCTGTTCCGTGTAGCAAAAGCAATGTAGGTCTAGTAGGATCATTCCCTTGTTGAAAAAGATGTCTCATTGTCATTTTCTTCTCACCCTTCCTTATCTAAATTTCGAACTTCAATTGGAGGTAAAACATTCATTAATGCATCTCGATGTTGTTCATACTGAGCCGGTAATTTCAACTCGGTACCCATTGTTTCACCGGATTCATCATGAGCAAACCCTGGAGGATCCGTTGCAATTTCGAATAAAATCTCGCCACGTTCTTTAAAGTAAATCGCATTAAAGTAATTACGGTCTTGTACAGGTGTCACTCCGTATCCAGCATTTCCAACATGTTCACGCCACTCTAACTGATCGGCGTCATCTTCAGCACGCCACGCAATATGGTGAACTGTTCCCACCCCCATTTGTCCTCGGCCACTTGAAGATGATTTCACATCAATTATATTTCCGATATCGCCATACGATTTAAATCGCAGCAAGCCATTTTCTTGCGCGATTTTTTCAAGACCCATCACGTCTACTAATAATTTTGCCGTTTGCTCAGGTTGAGCAGAAAACAAAGTAGCTCCTCCAAATCCTTTCACAGCGACATCAGATGTTACTTCCCCAAAAGTCCATGAACTTTGGTCTCCACCTGCTCGCTCAACTAATTCAAGTTGTAAGCCGTGCGTATCTTTAAACGTCAAATATCTTTCGCCGAAGCGTTCTGATTTAGAAAACTCGATATTAAATTTGGTTAATCGGTTCTCCCAAAACGGAAAAGCACCTGTAGGCACCACATATGATGTCACACCTACTTGACCATCTCCAATGACACCAGGATAAGCGTCTGCCCATGGGAAAAACGTAATAATCGTTCCTGGTTTTCCACCATCATCACCAAAGTACAAATGATACGTACCTGGATCATCGAAGTTCACTGTTTTTTTAACCATACGTAAACCCAATATTCCTGCGTAAAAATCCACATTTTGTTGAGGATGCCCTACAATCGCTGTTATATGGTGAATCCCTGCTGTTCGTTTCACTTTGTTGTCACTCCTTTTTGTGTTGGTACTTTTTTCCCCACTCTTTTTAATAAATCGATCAATACATCGTGTTCTTTTTCTGTGAGTTCAGAAAAAACATCTTCAATGACAAGTTGATGCTGCGGGAAAATCGTATCCATTACTCGCTTCCCTTCATCCGTTAGTTCAATATAAACAACCCGCCTATCTTCTTTGCTATCACTACGCGTCAGCCAGCCCTTATCTTCTAACTTATCAATGACGTACGTAATCGAACCCGTTTTTATCAAAACAGCTTCGGATATTTGTCGAATGGTCTGTCTGCCTTTATGATAGAGCGTCTCCATAACAACAAACTCGGATGTACGCATACCATAAGTTGAAATGTCTAATTGAATCAATTCTTGAACAGACTTTGAAGCTTTCATCAATACAACAAATGACTTCAATGACCTATTTTCCATTTCACAACACCACTTTCTATAATTTTGTCTAATACTTTTAATTAAAGTATTTTGAATTAAGTATAATTTTACGTCTGTTTATTGTATTTGTCAAAGGATGCGATTGCCTGTTTTTATCAATATAATAGCAAGTAAACTAAAGACAGTAAGGTTTCATTCTCACTGTCTATTAGTAATTTAAATAGAATGAATACATCCTATTGAATTTCAATGAAAACTTATTTTTTTCTAGTTTAGAATCAAAATAAATGATACATTTAGAGAAATCCACCGTACTCAAAACACATATAATTTCTCTATTAAAGATGAAATGAGCATGTGACTAAATTGTATAAGATAGTATGTTGAATTGAACAATCACTCCTACTCATTTATAGAAAAACAGAAAATAGTACAATCATTTTTTAAAAGAATTTCGCTTAATTTTTAACCTTTCCACTGGTCCTCTAAAATAATTCACCGAGCTGACGTATATGGAACGGTAGTATGTCTACATTGTTTTCTAAACAAGTTTGAACAGTATTAAATTTCCATTTTGTATAGTAAGTAACAGTGAAATTACGCTCATTGTGATATGATTTAAGTATAGTAATCGATCAACCTAAAGAAGAAGGTGTTGGATTGAATAAAAATACAAAAGCGTTATATGACTATTTAATTGAAAATCACTCCACAATTGCTAAAGACTGGATGGATTTAAGGTATAGTAAAAAAGGTTCACACTATTCAGCTGACGCACAACCAGAAGTTGCTCAGAGAGTTGAAAGTCAAATGAATCATTATGCCTTATTAATTGCAAATGCCTTAAATCAAACAGAACAAGAAATGAAAAGTGAAGTCATTGAATTTACAAATCAGACCGCTGTGGATCGAGCGAACTCCAATACAAGTATTATTGATGTATCTGAACAATTAAGAAATTTCCGAAGAGTGTTTTGGAAACAAATTGAATTATTTCTAGTTACAAATTCTGATACGATCACTATTAAAGAATTGTTGGAATGGGAAAAAACCATTAATATGACGTTAGACTTTATATTTGAAAGTTTTACAACTGTCTACATGAGTGTATTAATGGATCGAATCATATCTCAACAAGATGTCATTCGGGAGTTAAGTGCCCAAATCATTCCTCTGACCAATGAGGTAGGGGTTCTTCCTTTAATAGGAGTGATTGATTCCGTAAGAGCAAATGATATTTTGGAGAACACATTAACTCAAAGCGTACGTTTAAATATCACGACATTGATTATTGATTTATCAGGCGTTCCGATGGTCGATACGATGGTAGCCAATGAGATTTTTAAAATCATTACGTCGTTAGGACTTTTAGGTACTAGTAGCATTTTAACGGGTATACGCCCTGAAGTTGCACAGACTTCTGTTCAACTAGGAATCGATTTCAAAGAAATCCCTACTTATTCCTCTTTAAAGCAAGCGATTAAAGATCTTCAAGATAAAAAAGCAAAGAGTCAAAAGTAGTTTAACCTTCTTCAACTAGGATAAAAAAGCATTTGACTTTATCCATAATCCGCACAAATAGGAAGCACCTACCGCATTTTTCGTAGGTGCTTTTTTATTTTATTTAATTTTGTTATTCAGTATTTTTTTGAGTTAGTAGGAGAATTACCGTTCTTACCTTTAACGTTATCTGTTAACCGCATTAGCCGTTTGATCTACCGTGTTCATCGCTGCAAATTCCGTTTTTTCTAAAGCATTGTGTGCCGTATGAAAAGCTACACCCGCCTTGTTTTTATACCTTTAGTCACTTGGTTTCCTTGTTGGTTGCTATTTTGTTTGTTTGTTATAATTTCACCTCCTGAATACAAAGCAGGATAAGTCAATTACTTAAATTTATTCAGAATGTTTTGTTGCCAACACTATTTAAGTTTCTATTTCCTTAAAAATCCCGACTGGTTTTTTATAAAACCATAAAAAGCTAATATAAACACGTTTGGTGATAGTTATTCAAGTCAATATTCAAATCAAAAAGGCTATCGAATTAAATCGATAGCCTCTACTAAACATTGTTTAATAATTATTGTAAAAACGTGTCATAGCTACTGCAAAATCTCCTCGTGACACATTGCTATTAGGATTAAATGATGCATGTATAGTTGGTTCTAAGTCATACGGACCTTGTGTTGATGAGAATTGTGCGTTAATTATTCCTAGATCAAGAGCTAATTGAACGTACCCTTTTAACTCAGATGGTATTGTGCTGGCATCCGAAATGGCAATGCGTTGTCCTTTGTAAGCTACTGAGATGTCCCCAGTAAAACGTGTGGCTTGATCTTGTAAACCTAAGCTTTGGACAAGTGAGTAGGCTAAATCTGCACGAGATACATTTTTTGATTCATTAAATAAACCATTTGTTTGGAGAAGCATCACACCATTGTGCACATGTTTTCCTTTTAAAGATGCACCTTTAGCGAGAACATCTTCAACTGTTGGATTACTGGATGTTTGTTCCACTTGTCTAATGCCTGCACCCATCACTAAATACGCTGCTAGGTCTTTTCGAGTTAATAGCTGATTGGCATAGAATTTCCCATCTTCTTTAGCATCAAATAATCGTTCGTTTATACCTAAAGTAATGGCACTGGCAGCAGGGTGACCTTCAATGTCAGATAAACCAATTAATGTGCTACTAGTTTTTTGCGTTAAGGTTCCCACTACTTTTTCTGGTAGTGCAACACCTGCGTATGCACTTACTTTTAGTTTCCAAATTCCAGTAACAGGATTATCAACAGTTATGGAGTTAACTAAATCAATGCTATATGTTGGGTTAAATCCAGATTCATATGTCACTCCGTTTGGATCTGTAACCGTAAAGACTAAGGGATTACCACCTTCTTCTGTATACGTGTCTC
Organism: Paenisporosarcina sp.; assembly: GCA_041605715.1. Classification (GTDB taxonomy): domain Bacteria; phylum Bacillota; class Bacilli; order Bacillales_A; family Planococcaceae; genus Paenisporosarcina. Next base: position 3,306 of record JBFIXW010000073.1, on the reverse strand, counting down.
CATCTGCATACATTTTCGCTTCAAGTTGCGCTTGGTTTTCTTGAACATGAAAAGTAAGTTCATTTGAAGAAAGAGGATTGAAATCCAACTCATAATTTTCACGAATTACATTCATTTTGCTAAATGCATGGAATATAGTATCTTTGTTAACAGTCGATCCATACACTTTGTTTGGATTTAAAGCCAAGTTCACTGCTGCATAAGCATTGATATACCCTGCACCGACCTCATATGCTTCACGTCCTGGCATATTTGTAGCGGTTTTACGTAATATATCCTTCACTTCACTTGGTGATAATAATGGATTTGATTCTAAAAGTAATGCAACTACACCTGCTGCATGAGGTGTTGCCATAGACGTACCACTCATATGTGCATAATACGGAACATGAGCTGGAGCTAATTTAATGTCCTTTGTAGCTGATAACGCGCCAAGTGGCGCAATGGCTCTAGTGGAGATGATATTGACACCCGGTGCTGTGATTGTAGGTTCATCTTTCCATGTCCATGTTTCTCCATCCATTTCAAATGTTTCATCTACCCCGCGAGTACCACGTGAAGAGAAACTTGCTAACTTCCCATCCTTTTGTCCAGCAGCGACTGAAATAACCCATGGAGCTTTTGCATACGGATTATGCGTATCTTCTTCTGAGCCAGAATTTCCTGCTGCGAAAAGGACAACAATTCCACGATCATAACATTTCTTTGTTGCTACATTTACAGGATCGTCAGCAAAGAAATCATCGTTTGACCCCCAGGAATTAGTAATTACTCGTATGTTATAAAGACTCTGATTTGTAATAGCATAGTCAAACCCACCTATTAAATCGAGGATTAAAACGACACCACCAGAACCGTAGCCAATTAAATCTGCTCCAGGTGCAACACCTTCATATAACCCCGAAGACATTGTCCCAGTTCCTCCGACTGTACCTGCTACATGTGTTCCGTGGCCGGAATTCGTATCAGTATTAGCCACATCTTCCACATAAACTACAGGTGCTAATCCTGTAGACATTGGCATATTGGTTGTACCTAACACGTTTTGAACTAAATTTTTGCCTAATTTTAAGTCCGGATGAGTTCCATCAACTCCACTATCATTGATGACTACTCCAACATCTTTTCCTGAAACCGGCAATCCACCGTTTGCCTTTCTCATTGCATCGTCTGTCCGAGCTTTATCTACACCCGTTAAATCCGTTGCATCAGAGTTGTAAAAATCAACTTCACGATTTAAATATAGCGAACGAACAGCTTTATTTTGCGCTAATTCTTTAATTTGCGCTGAAGTTGCAAGTACTCCTGCAATTGGAAGTGATTGAAATGTAATACCCGTATCAATTCCAAGAGATTGTAATATGTTCAAATTTTCTTCAGATGGTGCTTGATCACCGTGAAAAGTAACAATGACTTTTATTAATCCTCTATTATTCTCCATTTCTTCTGCTAAATGTGTATCCATATGTGCATGTTCGTTTTTGTTATTCAAAGCTGTTGCCTGAACAAATGTTGAAGGAATAACCATAGAGACGATTAATAAGGTGGATAAAATCGCTAAAATCAATTTTCTTCTTCGATTCAAATGAGTGCACCCCTTTTAACTGAAATGTAAGTAAATTCTGTCAATTAAATTATGACACCCTTTTAACGGCTTATCTATTATCTAAAGTGTCTATTTATTATGAAAAAAGGAGTAGTTCTGCATAGTGTATAAGATGTACATGATTATACCTTTGTGTCTATGATAAAACTTATGAGAGTTAACGCAATTCATCTCTACATACTTGGTATTAAGTTTCATATTCACTTTGTGCTTTATATTACCTCTGTTCTTTCGCGTATACGTAGTTGTACTTAATTTATTCATACCTATACCTTCGCCTCTTCCATACATAGGATAGATATAAAACTAAATGGGGTTTTGGTTTGAAGAAACAACATTATGTAATCACCATTCTTGGTAGTGCTGGTGGAGTTGCAAACGGAGTTCTCTCTATTTTAAATAAGTCTGCAATAAATCAGGACGATCCACTTCATCACATTATAAGTAAATGTAAAATTCATTTGATTGATTATGAACAAAAAGAAGTATCTACCTATTCACAATTATTCCCGCACTTGAAAGATCAATTCATCTTGCATAAATATGATTTGAAAGACACGAATCAATTTTTAGAACACCTTAAATCAAGTCAAACAGATGTTGTTATTGACCTTTCTTGGGCGGACACCGTAGAAATGATGAAATGCTGTGATGAAGTAGGAATTAGTTATGTGAACACAGCATTAGAAAACACGATGATTGATGAGAATGAAGAGTTATATGAGGGATTTGGTTTGATTGAGCGATTTAGGCACCTTGAAAAGTACAAAGACAAATTTTCAAATCTAACCGCCATTATCGGTTCTGGCATGAACCCTGGAGTCGTCCAGTGGATGGTACACGAATTACTCAAGACGGATTCACCTGAAAATAAACCCATAGGTTGCTATATTGTGGAGCATGATAATTCATTTTACAAAAATCCTAAACTGGCTAAAAAAGATACGATTTATACGACTTGGTCACCAGAGTGTTTTCTTGACGAAGCTATATTGAGTTTGCCGATGTTTATGCAGCATCACAACCCTCTATTTTTCTACGAGAAAGTGTATGATCTTGAATTTAAAGTAAAGCTAGGCGATATAGAGTTTGATGGCTGTTTAATGCCACACGAAGAAGTTTATACCCTCTGTAAGCAATACGATATGGAAGGCGGATTTTTGTATAAGGTCAATGAGCACACGTCTAATCTAATCCGAGAAAACATTAAGGATGTAGATAAATTATGGAACCACGAGATGAAGGTTCTCGATCCTAACGATGCTCCTTTAAGTGGGGAGGATTTAGTTGGTGTACTCCTCGTTTTTCCTGACAAGGAACGATATATGTATAACGTCTTAAGTAATCAATCCATCTATTTTGAGTACAAGACAAATGCAACGTACTTTCAAGTCGCTTGCGGTGTTTATGCTTCCCTATCAGTCCTGTTCTTAGATAACTTAGAAAAAGGTGCTTACTATGTTGATGAGCTATTAATTAATACCAAAAATAATTTCGGCATGTATTTAACAAATTATATGACGGATTTTGTTACGGGAGAAAACGAACAGTCAGATGGTTTGTTACACCAACGCATGAAAAACCTTCGTAAATAAAAAAGGAGCTCAATACAAATTGAGCTTTTTTAGACTGTAGACAAGTTGTAAGAGAAGAAGACCGAATATTTCTTTCACAACATAAAGTAGTTTAATATTTCTTCC
>JBFIXW010000072.1:0-9634 GCA_041605715.1 Paenisporosarcina sp. | reverse complement strand
TGAGAAAACCACGATTTACTCTTCTCCTTCAATTTTGAAAAATTTGCTTGATGCAGATATAAAGAGCATTACAAATTTAAAAGAATCACTCCAAGAAGAGCAACTTCTTCAAGTAGTAGATTTAATTGGCTCAGCTAAGAAAATATATGTGACAAGCAATTTTTTCGATTACGGTCTAGCACATTCCTTTACGCATTGGATGAACATGGTACTCGATAGCACGGAATTATTAATGCAAGGAGATGTTCAGTATTATCATCAGCTTTCTAAAATGACCTCTGAGGATGTACTCATTGCTTTTGCATTTCCGCGATATACGAAAAATGTTATGAACACCTTGCGAACAGCCAAAGAACAAGGCACAACAATTATTGTCATTACCGATTCATCAGATTCACCTGTAACACAGTTTGCAGACGAAGTTCTGTTTGTTCCGGTCTCTACCAATTTAAGCATAGACTCCTATACAGCGGTTCATGCTTTATTAACCTCGATCATGCGCTTCATTTATGTGAAAGAGCATGAAAAAGTGAAAGCAAACCTTGCGCGTATAGATAGTATGTACGACAGAAAAGGTATTTTTTATTCAGCCGAATCCATTAAACCAATTGATGACTAAAAACACAAAAAGGGGAGATTATTTTGAAGAAAAAATTATCATTTTTAACAGCGATCGCTGCAACAGCAATGCTAATTACAGGGTGTGGAAGCGATGAAGAAACGAATGGCGCATCAGGATCAGACATGAATTTATTAGAAGATGGTAAATTGACGTATGCTTCAAGTGGACTTTACAAGCCGTTTAACTACACAGATGCTGGCGAATTAACTGGTTTTGATGTGGAAATTGGGGCTGCTATTGCCGAAAAAATGGGATTAGAGCCAAACCCAGTAACTACTCCATGGGAAACAATTACCCAATCACTACTTGGTAAAAAATTCGATGTCATTATTGGATCGATGGCGATTACAGCAGAACGTGCTGAACGCGTTAACTTCTCAGATCCTTACTATTATTCAGGTGGAATGATTTTCACTCCAGAAGGTAGTAACGATATCGCATCGGCTGATGACTTAGAAGGTAAAACAATCGGGGTAGTGGCACAAAGTACATATGACACTGCTGCTCAAGACTATACGGATGATGTTAAATACTACAACTCAGATGTTGTGGCATTAAAGGATTTAACAATTGAAGGACGCTTAGATGCAGTTATTACGGCTGATGTTGTTGGTTTTGAAGCCATTGCAAACGGAATGGAAATCAAAGAAGTTGGGAATCCACTTTGGATTGAGCAAGCTGCTGTAGCAGTACGTAAAGAAGACGAAAAATTATTAGCAGAAATTAATAAAGCGCTTCAAGAAATTATTGAAGATGGCACATACGAAGAAATTTCAAACAAATGGTTTGAGCGTAATCTTCTTGATGTTGATTTAGAAGGAATTGAAATTCTGAACTAATCACATCCAGGAAAGGAGAACAATATGGAACTAATTCAAACCGTTTTTGAAGTGTTTTTACGCACATATCCTGGATTTTTAGAGGCGACACTCACAACGTTAAAGATTACTGCAGTTGCTTTAGTACTAGGGACAGTCCTAGGATTAATATTTGCGTTAATGAAAATTTCTCGCTCAAAACTATTACAAACTATTGCAAACTTCTATATTACGATTATTAGAGGAACGCCACTAATCGTACAAATTATGTTTTTATACTTTGGGATTACTTCATTAATTGTGCTGTCTGGATTTTGGGCAGGTGCGATTGCATTAGGTATTCATAATGGTGCCTATATTGCAGAAATTTTCCGTGGAGCCATTCAAGGTATCGATAAAGGTCAACGTGAAGCGAGTAGTTCACTTGGAATGACGCGTTCACAAAGTATGCGCAGAATTGTATTCCCGCAGGCTTTGAAACGTTCAATTCCGCCACTAGGAAATCAATTCATAATCACTCTTAAAGACTCGTCACTTGTCTATATTATTAGTGTGCCTGAATTATTTGCTATGGCAAATCGTGAAGCTGCCCAATCCTTCCAATCACTAGAAACATATTTAGTAGTCGGGGCATATTATTTAGTGCTTGTTATGATCTTCACGTATCTATTAAAACTGTATGAAAATAAATTGAATGTCGACAATTAGGAGGGACGCTCATGTTAAAAGGATCAAATATTCATAAATCGTTCGGCGATTTAGAAGTACTAAAAGGCATTGATCTCGAAGTCGCTCCTTCTGAAGTGGTTGTTCTTGTCGGTGTCAGTGGTTCAGGTAAAAGTACACTTTTAAGGTGTTTCAATTTCTTGGAGCGTATCAATAAAGGGACGATTGAAATCGATGGTCAAGTAATCGATTCAAAGAAACATAAGCTTTCTGAAATTCGTGCTGAAGTAGGAATGGTGTTCCAACACTTTAACTTATTTCCGCATATGACAGTTTTGGAAAATGTCATTGAAGCACCGATTATTGTAAAAAAAATGAAGAAGGCGGATGCGATTGTATTAGGGAAACAATTACTTGAAAAAGTAGGTCTTTCTGATAAAGCGGATGTCTATCCAAGTAAATTGTCAGGTGGACAGAAGCAACGCGTCGCGATTGCTCGTTCACTAGCAATGGAACCTAAAGTGTTGTTGTTTGATGAGCCAACTTCTGCACTCGATCCTGAATTGGTTGGGGAAGTTCTAGCGGTTATGCAACAATTAGCACAAGAGGGTATGACAATGGTTGTTGTGACGCATGAAATGAAGTTCGCAAAGGAAGTAGCGGACCGGGTCATCATGTTAGACGAAGGACAAATCATTGAATCAGCTGATCCGGCGACATTCTTTGAGAATCCAAGTCATGACCGAACGAAACAATTTATTCAATTGGTAGACTGAAAAAACGCGTAGACGATTGTCGTTGTCTACGCGTTTTTTTAAAGTTATTATGAGGTTGCGTCAGCTTCTACCACTGAAAAACTACAAAATTTCGTCTAACGACAATAAATCAATGAGTAAAGCCATATTACTGGACCGTTGCGCCAAATTATCAGACCGTAACGCCAAATTAGTTGCCTTAAACGCCATATTATTTCATTAGAACGCCATATTATATATTGTTAAGATAAAGACATCCTATTCACAAAAATTGTGGAAGAGGATGTCTTTCTTTCTAATATTGGTGGTCTTTAATAACGACGGAAACGGTTTGGACGCATTTGGTTTGGAGGAGCAATAACAGTTTGATTGATTTGTTCGTAGTAAGTTCTAGGAACATCAACAATATGTTGACGATTTACATTAATTAGAGGTTGAATATAAGGAACCTCCCGTTGTACATAAGAATCTGTATAGCGACACAAAGGTGGGCAAACAATCGGTTGAACTCCCTGTTGTCTGCAATGGCGTGACTGATTCATGGGTTGATACATAAAAATTTCACCTCCAATCTATCTCTCTTAATAAATGCGAGATATGAAGATTTGGAAACGGCGGTCAAATCATTTATTGAAGGTGAATTTGAAGTGTCTTATAATGAAAGTATTATGCCTATTAAAGGGGAAAGGGTGCGACGAGTGTAGAATTTTATCTTTCTAAATGAAAATTGAATAGATTTAGGGAGTGGAATGCATGAATGATCGTCGTTCTTTTTTGTTTTTATGGGGAAGTCAAATACTCGCCAATGCGGGTGATGTCTTATACATTGTTGGGTTAATTCAAATTGTGTATGCGTCAACTGGCTCTATTTTAGCTTTAACGTTTATTCCGTTAACGATTACTTTCTCTCGATTAATCGGTAGTTTTTTAACGCCACTATTATTGCATCGATTTGCTTTACATCGTATATTGCATGCTTCTATGATGGGGAAAATCGTGGTGTTAAGTGCTGTATTTTTATTGACAGATGAATCCTTGTTATGGATTTTACTCTTAGTTAGTATCATCGCTTTTCTTGATGGATGGGCAGCTCCTGTTCGTCAAGCAATGCTTCCTGAATTTGTAGGGAACACCGAGTTACCTAAAGCCAATAGCCTTGTAGCAATTTCAGATAACACGGTTAATTTGGTGAGTTGGCCACTTGGGGCGTTCTTTGTCGCTTATTATGGCGGAGGTCCGCTTATTGTCATAACAATTCTTCTCTATATAATTGGTTGGATCTTAACTTTTGGAATAAAACCAATTCAACGAGTAAAGAAATCTTTTCATTCCATTCGAGAACAATTGTCTAGAGGATGGACATATAGTTTCTCAAACAAATCCATTCGCCATATTCTCATTCTTGATACGGTTGTCGCTTTTGCCGGAGCAGTGTGGATTTCTTCTATTTTGTATGTGTATGTCGACAGCGTTTTAGGCACAAGTGAAGCCTGGTGGGGATATATTAATGCCTTTTACTCAGGAGGTTTTATCATTGGTGGTTACTTTTTCGCTAAGCTCTCTCGAGTGTCTGCTTATTGGCTCATTCTAATTGGATGTCTTATAACGGGTGTACTAACGATATGGTTTATCTATCCCATATTTGCGGTGGTCGCATTAATTTTATCCTTACTTCTAGGAGTGGTTGGACAGTTACAAATGCTTGCCCAGTTAATGGTGTTGCAGACTCAAACGGAAATAGATGAACTCGGTCATGTTTTTTCTGTTCAAACCGTATTAACTACAGGTGCTTTTGGAATTGCTACATTCCTTTTTGGTTGGTTAGCTGAATACCAAGGGATTGAAGTTACTTTCTATCTATCAGCATTCATTTCCATAGGGGCTGGAGTTTTTTCATTATTGAAAAGAAAATCTCTCACATATGAACTAATTGAGTAATATTGAAGCACTTGGAGAAAGAAATCCAAGTGCTTTTTTAATACATTAAAACGATTTAGCACATCGAAAAGTTTGCCTTCGTGATATATGGGTACAAACTAGTAGAAGGAGTGTGATCGCGTGACCACTGATGAACAATTAATCATCCGTCTTTGTAATCAAGAACGCCAGTCTATAGAAGAAATTTATAACCGCTATGAGAAATTACTATGGAATATTATATCTAAATCAATTACGGAACCAAGCATCTGTGAACAGGTCATTACTCAAGTATTTCAAGAATTATGGAACCATCCACAAAACTTTAACAATGGAAGAAAACTTTCTATACTTCTGATTGAGTGTTGTAAATCTCAAATCAGTTTATTTTCGACTTCAAAAACTTCTTAACCCCTCAAATATGTCATATCTAAATTGCTAAATTTTCTCCTCATTTAGATCCCATTAAATAGCCATATTCTAAAATTGTTTAATTCCCCTTTCCTTTTAAAACACCATAACTATATATCTAAAAGGGAGGGAGTATATGTATGGACAATTATGATGAGATAAGAATTAATGAATTTCTGTAAAATTATTAATGACACCTGACATTTTCGCAATCACTTAATAATTTGGAATTTCCTCCTTACTGAAGATGTGATATTGATGAAGTAATTAACGTTCCAAAAAATAAAAACTTACTCGAAATGAATTCCTGGACAAAAAAAGAGTGCAGAAGTGCACTCTTTTACCATTCAATATCTTCTGGGTATTCAGCTTTAAGTGCTAAATCATGAATTGTACTCTTTGTAACGTTAGCAGATTTAATGACTTGATTACGAAAAGCTACATACTCATTATCCTGAACAGCCAGTTTTAGTGCATACTTTCCTAAACTTTCTTCGCGCTGTTCCTTCGTCATTTTAATGTAGTTTAAATTTAACACGTCGACAAATTGAATGGCGTACTTATGCACATTCGTTTCTTGATTGTTTAGCAATTTCATGAAATTCTGAAATTCTTCTTCATCAAGCGTTTCACTTAAGGATGCACCAACCGCTGATTGGAACTTGCGAATTGTTGTTATGTGAGCGTCAAGTAAAGGAAAAGTATGATTCTTTTGGTATAGCTTGATGAAGTCGTTTAAAGCAATCGCTGCAAAAATGAGTTCTGGCCATAATATTTCAACCGTAAAATACACATTTTTTTCTGGTGCAACCAAATCGTGTTCTTTCATGGAATCTTTATGGAGATTGTTCCTAACAAATTCAATGTTGCGCTCACCTTGACTAGCTTGACGGAGGTCTCGACATACTTTTAGAATTCGTCCTCGTGAACCTTCTAAATCATAGTATTTTCCCTCTTCACCAATCACGGCATAGATAGCGTGATTGAGTTCATCGATATCCCAATAGTCGCCGCTTACAATTGCGCCTGTCAGATTTTTAGTATGTGTAATTGATAGCATCTAAATCGCCTCCATCTCTTACTCTTCTATTACCTCTTTGGCGTATAGTTAAGCATGGAAAATAATCCACTTAATTCGTCTTTTGTTAGTTCGCGCCATTGTCCAATTTGTAAGTTTTCAATTGATATGTTCATAATGCGGACACGTTGCAAGCTTTTAACCTCAAAACCGAGAGCCGTACACATGCGACGAATTTGACGATTCAATCCTTGCGTTAGTGTGATTTTGAATATATTTGAAGACAATTTCTCTACTTTACAAGGGAGTGTCTTGGTATCTAATATTTCTACGCCTTCTGCCATTTCTTGAAGGAAATCCTGTGTAATTGGTTGATCCACCTTCACAATGTATTCTTTTTCATGTTCATTTTCAGCTCGTAGAATTTCATTTACAATATCTCCGTCATTTGTTAATAAAATCAAGCCATGTGAATCCTTATCGAGTCGACCTATATGAAAAATACGCAAAGGATGATTAACGAAGTCGACTATATTCCCTTGAATATGCCGTTCCGTAGTACTAGTAATACCAACTGGCTTGTTTAATACAATGTATACATATGGATCTTCATGTTTGATTAGATTTCCGTCTGCACGGACCTCATCTCCATGCTCAACTTTGCTACCTAGTTCAGCTTTTACGCCGTTTATCGTAATTCGGCCATCCTCGATCCATTTATCCGCACCGCGTCTAGAAACGATTCCAGCTTCACTTAAATACTTATTGATACGCATCTATCATCACCTGCTTTTTTTAGTACCTTCATTATAACCTATTATGAAGAGTTGTATGATTTAGGTGAGTCAGCAGACATTTGGAATTCCCTACCTTTAAAATAAAGACCATGGATAGGTTACAATTAGGTGGTCAATCAAATTAAGGGCAAGTCGACTGCTATTGAACAAGACGATATTCCCCTTGAAGTAGCCATTTTCATTCCAATCAACATGTACCCCTGTAAAATCAATGGACTTATATTTATTTTTTTTATTATGTAATCATCTAATTCAATGGTTTATCTAAAGCAAAAATAGGGTCTGATTTTCGATTCAACTATCTATCATGTTCAACAGTTCATAAGGGTTATGTAAAGCAAAAGCATAGTAATCAAATTAAATAAGTTGTAATTTTCTATTTTATCTGACAATATTGAAGTGAAGGATTTCCTAGATTAATAGTTTTCATGAAATTCGGTGAAAGCGCATACAATGGGAATTACTCGTACAAAGGGAGGAACATGAGAATGGTATATGCATTTCCAAACACAGAAGGTTCACTCGTAACATTTAAAGAGAAATATGATAATTACATTAACGGTAAATGGACAGCCCCTGTAAATGGTCAATATTTTGATAACGTGACACCAGTCACTGGTAAAAACTTCACACAAGTTGCTAGATCAACTTCAGAAGACATTGAATTAGCATTAGATGCAGCGCACGCAGCAAAAGACGCTTGGGGAAAAACGTCAGTTGCTGAACGAGCAGTTATTTTAAATAAAATTGCAGACATTATGGAAGAAAATTTAGAAATGTTAGCAGTAGCTGAAACGTGGGATAACGGAAAAGCGGTCCGTGAAACACTTAATGCTGATTTGCCTTTAGCAATCGACCACTTCCGCTATTTCGCAGGAGCAATTCGTGCACAAGAAGGTTCTTTAAGCCAAATTGACGACGATACAGTGGCTTATCATTTCCATGAGCCAATCGGTGTAGTTGGACAAATTATCCCTTGGAACTTCCCACTTTTAATGGCTGTGTGGAAGTTAGCCCCTGCATTAGCAGCAGGGAACTGTGTGGTATTAAAACCTGCTGAGCAAACACCTGCAAGTATTCTCGTATTCGCGGAACTAGTTGGAGATTTATTACCTCCGGGTGTCCTGAATATCGTAAATGGCTTTGGATTAGAAGCTGGTAAACCACTAGCATCAAATCCTCGTATCGGTAAAATTGCCTTCACTGGAGAAACAACAACTGGCCGTATGATTATGCAATATGCATCTCAGAACTTAATACCAGTTACGCTTGAATTAGGTGGGAAATCACCAAACATTTTCTTCGAAGATGTGATGGATCATGACGATGCATTCTTAGATAAAGCAGTAGAAGGATTCGTTTTATTCGCATTAAACCAAGGGGAAGTTTGTACATGCCCTTCTCGTGCGTTAGTTCAAGAATCAATCTATGACAAGTTCATGGAAAAAGTTTTGGCACGCGTTGAAGCGATTAAAACAGGTAATCCATTAGATCCAAATACAATGATGGGTGCTCAAGCATCTAATGAACAATTAGAGAAAATCTTGTCTTACTTGGATATCGGTAAACAAGAAGGCGCAGAATGTCTAATTGGTGGAGAGCGAAACAACATTGATGGAGACTTTACTGACGGTTACTATGTAAAACCAACTGTCTTCAAAGGAAACAACAAAATGCGTATCTTCCAAGAAGAAATTTTTGGACCAGTTGTGTCGGTGACGACATTTAAAACGCATGAAGAAGCACTTGAAATTGCGAACGACACTTTATATGGTTTAGGTGCAGGTGTTTGGTCTCGTAACATGAACACAGCTTACCGTTTTGGTCGTGCGATTCAAGCAGGACGTGTTTGGACAAACTGTTACCATGCATATCCAGCACACGCTGCTTTTGGTGGATACAAAATGTCTGGTATCGGTCGCGAAAATCATTTGATGATGTTAAGCCATTACCAACAAACGAAGAACTTACTAGTTAGCTACAATGAAAACAAATTAGGATTCTTTTGATCGAAAGGGGAATGACCAATGATTGAACGTGTTATCGCAACGGACGCGACGCTTGAACTAATTGAATTACTCAAAAGCAAGCACGGTCCAGTCATGTTCCATCAATCAGGAGGTTGCTGTGATGGGTCAGCACCTATGTGCTATCCAGAAGGCGATTTAATGGTAGGAGACCAAGACGTGCTACTCGGTTCAATCGGAGACAGTCCTTTCTATATGCATAAAAGCCAATACGACTATTGGAAGCATACCCAACTTATTATTGACGTTGTCGATGGACGAGGTGGTATGTTTTCATTGGAAGGCGTTGAAGGCAAGCGGTTTTTAACGAGATCACGTGCTTTCACCGACGATGAATTTAAAGAAGTTCAAGCTAATTCTAATTAAAGATTTTGCCGTCTCCCAGCTTTCTTTGGAGGCGGTTTTTTAGTGGTGAGATTGGCTTGTTTTACGAGATTAGCTTTGAAAATTACTAGATTAGCGGCGAAAATTACTAGAATAGCTTTAATAATTACTACATTAAGTGCAAAAATTACAATATTAAATATTCTTCTTCAACATAATCGTGATGTACAATAAAAGAAAAGGAGTGAGAGAACATGGGATATATCATGCTGATTATCT
>JBFIXW010000071.1:0-9737 GCA_041605715.1 Paenisporosarcina sp. | reverse complement strand
CCCAGCATCAGTTGCGATAATAACCTCTTTTACATCCGCTCTTGATAGTTGTGATTTCACAGCGTTATATTGTTTCATCGTTTGTTTAATTGGAACGAGTTTGAATGGTTGGGGAATGATTGGTAAATCCTCAAGTTTCCACTCCTTAAAGCTATTGTTGTATTGCTCAGGGTCTGCATGTGTCACTAAATGACCGAGTGCCCATGTTACAATATATTGATTTCCTTCTAAAAATCCATTTCCTTTTTTATGGCATCCGAGCACACGTGCAATATCTCTCGCTACGGAAGGCTTTTCAGCTAATACGACTGACTTTGACATACGTCCGCCCCTTTCTTATGTGTTTCATTATAGCGGAAGTTCGATTGATTCTAAAATGTTCTAGAGGGTAGGTACAAAAATTAAAGAGGGAGATACCTTCCTACCGACAAAGGTTTGTTTATAAAAGTAAAAATCAGTCATTCACGCTTGGTGAATTGACTGATTTAAATGTTTAAACTTTAGATGTTTTGAAAGAGAAATTCTCTAATTTAATTCAACATCTATATGCGCTATTTTTATGTCTTTAATACAACAACTGTCCGATCATCGTGAATATTGCCTACACGTTTCTTTTCTACCTCAGTCACCAAATGTTTTGATATGGCATCTGCTGGTAGCGCTAAATTCACCTTACGAACGGCATCCATTAAATCTTCTAATAAGTCATCTTCAAGCCTTTGACGATCTTCAATTAATCCATCGGTGTATAGAACAACGATATCATCTTTTGAAAGTTGAATCGTCTTTGTCTCATACTTGGCATCTTTAAAAAAGCCGATTGCTGCTCCTTTTGTTTCTAGGAAATCAAATTCATTTCGTTCATTATTATAAACCAGTGAAGGTTCATGACCTGCAGAGCAATATTGTAGTACTCTTGTCTCTTCATCATAAATCATCGTAAATAAAGTCATAAAGTGTTCAGACTTACTATATTTAGAAAACATTCGATTAATAAAGGCTACAAATTGATCAGGTTTTTCGTGATGTAAATCCACATGTTCAATGGCTCCAATCATTAAAGAAGTTTGAATGGCAGCTGGAATACCTTTACCACTAATGTCTGCAATCGTAACCATTGTCTTGGTACCTTGTTTTAAAATATTGTAAAAATCACCATTTAGTTGTTTGAATGGTATAGAAATAGAACCTATTTGCTCACCTGAGAATTGATCGGAAATAAAATCCTTTTGAACTGCAGCAGCTGTCTCAATTTCAAAATCAGTAACTAACTTTTCTTTCGCTAACCGCTCAGTTTCAATGGACTCACGTAAATCTCTTAATGTATAAAAATAGCCAATAATTTGCCTGTTTTCAACCAATGGAAAACGATCAATTTCTACAGGAATGCCCTCTCCTGTATACGTTTGAATTTCTTCGTACTCTTGACCTTTTGTCGCTTTGGTTTCAAATTGATTCATCATCAACGTCTCATCTAAGTTCTGAGGTATCTGCAATAGTTCTCTAGCAGATATATTGACATATTGGATGGCCCCTTTAGAATCCGTTTCAATTATTCCAAGTTCAAGCATACTAAACATCATTCGGTTTCGATCATGCAAGCGTTTGATATTGCGAAATGGCGCTTTAACACTGACGATGAATAACACGATGAAAAACATAGTATAGCCAATTATTTTAAATAAGTGCCCTGTTGTGTGTAAATAAGTATCAATAGAATTGTATTGTATAAAAAATGCGGATGATAGAACAATTGAAAAAGCACCAATTATGTATATGTTGCGTATCAACATATCATTAAACCTTTGAGAGTATTTTAGCATGTGTAAAATAACTAATAGATGGAGAAAAGCTGTAATAACTTCAAGAATGTTTTTTAATAATGTAGGAGAACCATCAAAAATAAGCTCGGGCAAGTTCTCATAAAAAAAGAAAACAAAGCCTATTAACACAATGGAATATATTATGGCCATTAAAAATACAATATTTCGATTGAAACGTTCAAACAATTTTGGCATAAACACTACTACCGTCAGTATTGAACTCTCCGTGATCCGAGCTAAAATCCATAGCCATATGGACGTCGCATTAGTACTTTCCATTAAAAATAGTGGCATCCCTTCAAACGTCAAAGCGTGAAAGGTATCCAGAATTCCAACAGATAAGAAAGCAGCAGCGAGTAAAATCGGGAAATGGATCTTCCCTTCTTTACTTGTAATCCAGCTATGAATTGCAATGCTCATCGCAATAAAAATAGAAACTATCTCTAATAATAAGTGTATTGCGGTGTGGCTAAAACGGATAGGTTCGTATAAATTGTTGAAAAAAGTAGGAAAAACAAAAAAACTCGTACATACTGCGCACAATATCAATAAATATATGTATAATCGGGCTGTTGTATTAGGGACAAATAGTTTCATAGTTTCTCCAATGTTATTAAATAGACTTCAAAAACATAATACCCATCACAATTAAAAATAGCCACAACTTAGCATTAAAGTGGGACTGATAAATAAACAAACTTTCGAAATAAAAACACAAAAAACCACTTCATTTTTTAAACGAAGTGGTTTTTAAATAATTTCAAGGCTGATCAATGGTTTCTTTAGATAAGTTTTTACCCATTTCTACATAGTGCACGAAAACGCGTGCTAACTCACGTAACCGATCGTGCACATCCTCATCCACGATGACATTGCCTTCACCGAAATGACTCGTGTGCGTATACACGTAATTTGGTGTCACTAAGCATCTAAAATAATCTAATATTGGTTTCAATTGATTTTCAATGACCAAATGATGTTGGTATGTTCCACCGTTCGCGACAATCGATACAGGTTTGTATCTCATCGCACGCGGATGTAGCATGTCAAAGGCATTTTTCAAAACACCTGGAATTGACCCTTGGAAAATAGGTGTTGCTAAAATATATCCATCAGCTTCCTCAATCCTATGAACAAGCTTTTGCATATCCGCATTATATTCACCAAGCGGTCGGCCATCTACGAACTGGTGGTTATAATCCGCTAGTTTTAGCACTTCTAGTTCAAGCGCTCCATTCAAATCTTCGATATATACTTTCACTTGCTCGAGTATAGCTCCCGTCTTCGAACCAATGATTGTTCCATCAATAAGTAAAATTTTCATTTGGCATCCTCCTATTCAAACGTGGTACTTTCTTCTATTGTATCAAAACGAACAACGGTGACCTATGCACGACGTGTTATTCAACCCAAATTCATTCTTTTGACTGAGACTGTTTAGAACGGTCTGCTTCAATACGTTCTTGTAATTTGACTAACTCTTTTGTCGGTCGCGTTAAGCTAATAACCATATCCCCAGGACCCGCTTGTAGTTCATGGTTAACGGAGTAAAACTCAAGAGATCCATTTTCTCTCATTAAATACAAAAGAAGCGTATCTTCTTCACGTTCTTTTAAGTATTTTGTATACGTATATTGCTCAGTTATCGGGGTCTTACGTATAATTTGACCTCTTGCAATTCGATCATTTAATTTATAAATGGTTTCGTTTGGGTTAAATAAGATGCTACCGCCAAGTGATTGATTTATATCACTTACATCCCCTTTGTGTAACGCTGTTTGGAATAAAGCATTACGTCCAAGTTCAGGAACAAAGTTTGAACATACGAGTGCGTTATATGAATCCACTTCCGTCGCTGCAATCAAAATCGGATACGGAGTTAAATCTACATTATATTCGGTTTGTTCAGAAAGAATTTCGCCCATTTGCGAAGGAATACCAGCTTTTCTTGCTTCACTTAAATGAAAAAAAGAATTATCCATGATTAATACTTGGTGATTTAGATCTTTTAAAGATTTAGCTAGTTCAGTTGTAAAACGATTTCCACCAACGATTAATACTCCCGGACTTTCGGAAGAAGCTAAATTTAATTTCTTCGCAAACCACCCAATAGTAAATCCATGTGCTACAACTGTAGAGAAAACGAGTGCAAAAGTAAGAGCGGTTAATAATTCAGCATCTTCATAGCCTTTTTCCAATAAAACATTTGCAAAATATCCAGACACTGTGAGTGCTACGATCCCTCTAGGAGCAATCCATCCAATCAATGCCTTTTCTTTATTGGAAAGATCAGTTCCAATCGTTGAAAGCCAAATTGATAAAGGTCGAACAACAAACAACATAGCTGCTACAAATGAAATAATTTTCCAATCAAATATACGAAGTAGAGTTTCTGGTTGAAGAGACGCCGTCAACATAACAAAAATACTAGATACTAATAAAACAGTAATATTTTCTTTAAAATGTCGCATGTCCTGAATAGAGGCAATATGTAAATTCGCCATCGTCATCCCCATAGCGGTTACTGCAAGTAATCCCGTTTCGTGCATAATCACATCCGATATGACGAATGTAAATAGCACGATAGCAAACACCATCGGCGACTTTAAGAACTCTGGGACATTCCCTTTTCCAAACATCCAACCTAATCCTTTACCTGCTAATACCCCAAATAATGCAGCAAAAATGGAAGCGGCAAAGAACGTTAACAAGGCTTGAAGTGTTACATCTTTGTTGATGAATTGAATAAACTCAAATGCAAAAACAGCTAATAATGCACCAAGAGGATCGACTACGATCCCTTCCCATTTTAAAATCGCCGCTGGTCTTGGCTTTAGCTTCGCTTGTCTAAGTAGCGGTAAAATAACGGTTGGACCCGTTACAATGAATAATCCACCGATTACAAAAGACACTGCAAGTGAAAGACCTGCTAAATAATGGGCTGCTAGCGAACCGGCAATCCAAGCGATAAATGCACCTAACGTAACGATTCTCAACAGGGGTTTATTAAACCCTTTTACTTCACGAAAATCTAAATTTAAACTTCCTTCAAATAAAATAATAGCAACTGCTAATGAAATAATCGGACCAAATAACTCGCCGAAACTTGCTTCTGGATTGATCCATCCGAACACGGGCCCTACCAATAGACCCGCAATTGACATAAGTACAATCGCCGGCATTCTCGTTCGCCATGCTACCCACTGGGAAGCGATTCCTAAAAAAATAACGAACATTAAATCAAATAATAGCGAATCAAGCATGGAATCACTCCTCTTTTTTTAATGGTTTTTCCACTACTTCCGTAGTGAAATCCTCTTCATCGAATACATTTTCACGTTTCTCCCAATTAAATAATTGCTCCCTTGGGATGGGTTTATCTTCTTTTGGAACAACCGCTTTAACGTCTGCAATTTCATCTGATTGATATATGGAAACAGGTTTATTATTGCCGAATAAAGCCTTTTGCATCATAGCAAAAGCTACTTGTTGTGATTCAATTGATCGGTACTTCTTCAGAGGACCAAAGAGCAGTGGATTAACGATTTGCATCACACTTTCACCAATACGTTCTCCTAGTCTAAACTCTTTTCGGTCTCCCGTTAATAAAGAAGGTCTGAAAATCGATAATTTTTTTAATTTCAAATCGATTAGCTGTTTTTCCATCTCACCTTTAACTCGATTGTAGTAAACAGTTGATTTGGGATTTGCCCCCATCGCTGAAATAACTAAAAAATGATTAACACCCTTATTCTTAGCCATGCAAGCTAATTGCACTGGGTAGGTTAAATCCACTTTTTCAAACGCTTCCTTAGATCCTGCTGTTTTAATGGTCGTTCCTAAACAACAGAAAAAGTCATGAGCGACCTCCATATCATTTTCTTCAATCGTATTAAAATCTTTGATGAGCACATCTAATTTAGGATGCTCATAGGATAGTGCCTTTCTTGCGATGACATGGACTGCTATGTATGCTTCACTTTCACACAACCATTTTACTAAATGGCTACCTGTTAGCCCCGTCGCTCCAATCACAATAGCAGATCTTTTCTCCAACACAGTCACCCTTTCAAATCAAATCGAATGATTAAAGTTTACCATATGCCAAGACAATTTCTGAATATTTATTCATACATCCCTCGAGCTTCCCATACCTTAAGAAGTACATGAAAGGTGGGATTTTAATGGACAAACCGTTCCAACGAATAACAATTCTTTTTTATGTTGGTCACTCTGGCTACCCTTTAAGTCGATGTATCCAACTTGCCAAATTTTTAGCATCTCATCATATACTTTTCCTGGCGAATCAAAAACATATTTCGGTAGTCGAGTCTTTACGCCTCAAAGGCATTGAACCATTGTTATTTAGTAAGCACTCTGATTTAGAACCACTATTAGAAGATGTTCAAGCAGATGTGTTGATTACTGATGGACTTGATACGGATCTTGAAGAAAGTAAAACGTTCAAAAAAGTGATTCCAACAACCATTCACTTTGATGATTTTGGCGAAGGTGGAAAAGAAGCTTCTCGCGTCATTCAAACCCTTTACCGTGAGGAACGCGAAGCATTGCCTTCTAATTATGTCACAGGACATAGTGGGTTTATTGTTCCAGATGAATTGGAGCCTTACGCACAAATCGGTTTACGCCCTTCACAGGCATTACCGTTGCCACATATTGTCGTTGCCTTTACTGAAGAGGATGAAGATAATTTATCCTACCGCACACTTCGACATCTCCTGCATTTACAAATCCCTTTAGCTGTTACTGTATTGCTTCATACTAACTATCGCCATAAACGAGATGAATTAAAAATGATGGCACTCGGACGAAAACAGACCCGCATTATCGAAACGGATGATTTCTTGCAAAGTATTAGTGAGTGCGACATGGTTATTTGCGATGCACGCTATACACCTTACCACGTGGCGGTCATTGGAAAACCATGTATAGTCATTGCACAAAACGAAAAAGAAGGACTGCACGGTTTTCCTCGTGAACATAATGGGTTTGTCCATCTTGGGTTGGGACGAAAGTTAAAACAGTCTCATTTGCAACAAGCGGTGATGGAATTTATCCTTCATCATAATCGAAGTGGAAAAGCCGTCAAAAAGCAACTTTCCTTAAAGTTAAGTAACAATAATCAAAACATGTTGCGTCTAATTGAAAAAATCATTCAAGAAGGGTCCTCAGAGGTGACAAGAAACGCCTAAATTGTGATACAATGTAGAAAAAAGGGGAGTTCCTCCTAAATGAACGCATCAGAAATTCAAGCACAAATCGCAGAACTTAAAATGGATTATATACGATTGCAAGGCGATATGGAAAAATTGGAGTCTACGGGACATCCGGCCATGCTTGAAAAAGCCGAGCAACGATTAGCAGATATGGAAGTACAACTCGCAGAACTAAACAACAAGCTCGCGGCGCTGTAACATGCCCGCGAGCTTTTTAATGGAGGAATGGAAACATGGCATTATTAACAGTAGATAATTTAGGACACACATTTGGTGACCGCACCCTTTTTAAAGACGTTTCTTTCCGCCTTGTTGAAGGAGAACACGTAGGTTTAGTTGGTGCCAACGGGGTTGGTAAATCAACCTTAATGAGCATAATTACAGGAGAAATCATTCATGATTCAGGTCGAGTAGAATGGCTACCTGGTACGCATTATGGTTATTTAGACCAACATACTCGATTAGAACCTGGACGCTCTATGCGCGACACCCTACGTGATGCGTTCTTACCTCTTTATAAAAAAGAGGAAGAAATGAATGTCATCACCAGTAAAATGGGGGAAGCGACGCCCGAAGAATTAGAAGAATTGCTTGAACAAATGGCAGATATTCAAGATGCATTAGATGCAGGCGATTTCTATTCGCTGGATATGAAAGTAGAAGAAATTGCACGTGGTCTAGGTTTAGATGCTGTCGGATTAGATCGTGAAGTTTCCGCTCTTTCTGGAGGACAACGTACGAAGGTTTTATTAGCAAAACTGCTTTTAGAAAAACCAAAAGTAATGTTACTCGATGAGCCTACTAACTATTTAGATGAAGAGCATATAAATTGGTTATCCAATTATTTGAAGAACTATCCACATGCTTTCCTATTAATTTCACATGATACAGAATTTATGAATGGCAATGTAGATGTGATTTTTCAGTTGGAATTCTCTAAGTTGTCACGTTACACAGCAACTTATGAAAAGTTTTTAGAGCTTGCTGAAATTAATAAACGTCAGCATATCGATGCTTACGAAAAGCAGCAAGATTTCATTAAAAAACAAGAAGATTTCATTGCAAAAAACAAAGCACGTTACTCAACAACTGGCCGCGCTAAATCACGTCAAAAACAATTGGATCGTATTGAACGAATTGACCGTCCAGAAACAGCTGCAAAACCGCAGTTTGGATTTAAGGAGACACGTAGTCCAAGTCGCTATGTAGTGGAAGCGGATCACTTAGTTATCGGATATGATAAGCCTTTACTTCCTCCACTCTCATTTTCAATCGAACGTGGCGAAAAAATCGCGTTAGTTGGAATGAATGGTGTTGGTAAATCAACCTTACTAAAAACCATTTTAGGTAAAGTCCCTGCTCTTGGTGGCAGCGTCATTCGTGGTGACTACTTAGTGACTTCTTACTTTGAGCAAGAAGTGAAAGCTGGTAATGAAACGCCGATTGAAGAAGTATGGAAAACGTATCCGAGTATGGAGCAAAGCGCAGTCCGTGCAGCACTTGCCCGTACTGGCTTGAAAAACGACCATATTTCTCGTCCAATGAGCAGCCTTAGTGGTGGAGAACAAGCGAAAGTTCGACTATGCAAATTAATGATGGAAGAAAGCAACTGGTTACTATTTGATGAGCCGACCAACCATTTAGACATCCACGCTAAAGAAGAATTAAAACGTGCGATGACCGAATATAAAGGCACTATTGTCCTTGTAAGCCATGAACCGGACTTCTATGAAGGATTAGCAACAAAAGTATGGAACGTCGAAGAATGGTTCCAAACAGGCGAACAAAAAGAAATCGAATAACATGTATCAAGGACCGTCTCTATGAAGAGACGGTCCATTTTTTGTTGTGATGGTGTGATGTTAGAGATGATCTTTCTCGATTTCGCTTGGGGTATTCAAGATTTGGTTGCGTCGATACTAGATTTCGATGGGTATATTCTCCATTTCATGCAGGCTATTCTCGAATTCGGCTGCCATATTCTAGTATTCATGAATTTCACACAATTGTTTTAGCTTCATGAAATGGTGGCTGATTTCATTTCTGCGGACGTTTTCAGGGGGGCACGGCTTTAGCAGCTTCCCTTGCTTCTGCGATTACTCGTCGCAAATACAAAACCATTCGCAGAGCTCAATCCAGGTTCTAAAACTCGTGCTGATCCCTTCAGATTCGCCGTCTCCATTTCAATCGGCTGATATGAAAGAACCAGTTTGCACTACAACTAGTAATAAAGTTATTGCCATTTTTATTGTGAACGATTACTTGTTACGCTTTCTCAAAACCGAACAACAAAAAAACAAGTAGAGGCAACTCTTCATCCCCTCTACCTGTTGATATAAAGACAATCCTCTACATGACTAATTAATAAGTTGTCACTTTAAACAATTTTTGAATGGTATACAGACCACGTTGCCAAACAGTAAACTCATCTTGAAATTCTTCAAGGTCTACCGTATACATGGCATCTTCATTATTCCATAGTCTTTCAAAATAGCTTTCCATTTCCGTTGCCAATTCACTGTCATTTGGAGCAATCACTCTAAGATTCGCCTCTAAATTATAGTTATCTAGAGTACGATCTGTATAGTTTCCTGAACCATTCGAAATAATGGTATGTTCTTCATTTTGAATCCAAATTGCTTTCGTATGATACTGCCCAATAACGGTATTGTACCAT
>JBFIXW010000070.1:0-9996 GCA_041605715.1 Paenisporosarcina sp. | reverse complement strand
GAATACGGGATCTGGAAAAAAACACGTATACTTTGCTTCACCTTATCCAGGCAAAATCATTCCGATGGATTTAAGTGAAATGGGCGGCAAAATTATTTGTCAAAAAGATGCCTTCTTGGCTGCAGCTAAAGGTGTTTCTGTAGGAGTTGAGTTCCAACGTAAATTAGGAGCTGGATTCTTTGGCGGCGAAGGTTTTATTATGCAGAAGCTTGAAGGGGATGGCCTGGCTTTTGTACATGCAGGTGGTACCATTTATAAAAAGAATTTACAATTGGGTGAAGTGCTACGTGTTGATACCGGTTGTTTAGTGGCGATGACGCATGACGTTGACTACAACATCGAAATGGTGAAAGGTGTAAAAACCGCTTTGTTCGGTGGAGAAGGTTTATTCTTTGCAACGTTACGGGGACCTGGAACAGTTTGGGTTCAATCACTGCCATTTAGCCGTTTAGCGAGCCGCGTGTTTGCAGCAGCTCCTCAAACGCCAGGTGGAGGCTCACCGGGTGAAGGCAGTATAACAGGTGGACTGTTTGACCTTTTAGGCGGGAAATAAAGAAAAGCTGTGCACAGGGTGATTTCTACCTGATGCACAGCTTTTTTTGAGTTTTCTCGTCACTTGATTGGATTTACTCGTCAACTTTATAGATTTACTCGTCAACTTTACACATTTACTCGTCAAACCTCTACATTTTCATTCTGCCCTTCATTCGCCACAAGAAAAAGATCACGGGGACAATGAGTAATGCTGAAGCAGTGATACCCCCAGAGAGAGAAGTATACAATGCTAACAAACCGACAATGGGTCCACCTGCAATTTGCCCGAATGCATCTAATTGTCCAAACATCGAAAGCGTCGTCGCTCTTCCCTTCGATTCTATTCTCTCATTGGTAATGATGCTCATCAGAGGGTAATTCACATTGCGCAGCGCACTTGCGACCCAATACATCGCTACTGCCAACCAGAAATGACCAGTCCAAGCGAAAACAATCATTGTTCCAATTAACACCGTGTTAGCTAAAATTAACACTTCAGCATATCGACCATTCACGATTTTTTCAACCACGCGAAGCACGACAATATTCAATAGAAATGCGACCGCGTAAAATGCTCCGAACCAATAGATCGATTCACTTTCAGATAATTGATAATCCGTTATGAAGTGCGCTCCGTATAGTCGATCAAAGCCTTCACTGGCTAATCCCCAGAATAGTGTCACCATCGCGATACTCACCAAAACTGTATTTCCACGTATTTGAGAAGCTCCAGATTGAATTGTCGGCATCATATGAGCCACACCTGAGACGCCTTTCTCGCGAGTGATTTTGACAAATTTCGTTTCAGGCAGCTTCACATATGCCCAAACAGCTAAAATAATTAACATCGCTCCTGCAAACAAAATTGCCACTTGGACAGTCCATAACATGGCGATCCCAACGCTTGCTAGTATGGCTGAAAATCTCGCAAATGATGAAAATTGTGAACCTCTCAAAAAAGTTGTTTCTAAATAAGCTCCATCTAATTCATCCGCAATCCAAGCCTGTTCGGCTCCACTTATAAAGGTCCAGCCGATTCCCCACATCGCAGAAGCCACGGCAATCGCCCAAAATTCAGGCATACTTCCCTCTAAGACATGGGCGAGCCCTATTATTAAAGTTCCAAGAGCTAACGATTTCTTCCTGCCAAAATGGTCCGCAAATAAGCCGGTTGGCATTTCAAATAATAAAACAGAAACTTCCATAATGGTTCCAATTAACACAAGTTCAAGTGCATTTAAATCGGCTTGAATAACATAATAGATTGCATTTAGCGTAAAAACCATTTGAATAAAGAATGAACGTGTACTTGTCACTGTGTAATAAAAATTTTGTATACTCACTTAGAAATTCCTCCGATATGATCAATTTGCGTTCAATCAAATCGGAGATCATAATTTATATCAACATGCCCTCCGATTTGAATAATGAAGTCAATGTTGTTCTTTTCATATGAATCTCTCCTTTTACTTAAACTTTTTTCATTATAGTTTTTATTCAAATAATTGTCACTCTAGTCATTTTCAAAACACAAATATCTAATTTCATATCTTGCTAATCTTTGATGGACTCGTCATAATAGCACTAATTCTATGAAACGAGAGTGAGCTTTTGCGAAATTTAACCCTTCAGTCTAAAATTTTTGTTTATGGTGCTCTTTTTGTTACAGCAATTTCCTTATTAATAGGGACTTCGTTTTACTTCACCATGTCAGAAAGTATTGAACAGCAAATAGGAAATCGAGCGCTCAATATAGCTATGACTACTGCCAGTCGACCTGATGTTGTTGTTGGTTTCGAATCGACTACTCCGTCTGATGTTTTACAACCAATAGCAGAAGAAGTGCGTAAACTTACTGGTGCAGAGTACGTCGTAATTGGAAATACACAAGGAATTCGGTATGCCCATCCAGTACCGAAGCGAATTGGACAAAAAATGGTGGGTGATGATAATGAAAAAGCATTAGTAAAAGGAGAAGCCTATATCTCTGAGGCAACTGGTACGCTCGGACCTGCTTTAAGAGGAAAAGCTCCAATAAAGGACAAGGAAGGCAAAATAATTGGGGTAATATCTGTTGGGTTTTTAAAAGATGATATCTCTCATACTTTTTTTAGTTATGTAGATTCCATTATCACCATCGTTTTAATCGCCATTTTACTAGGTGTGATTGGCTCGTCTTTTCTTGCTCGAAGCATCAAGAAAGTACTTTTCAATTTGGAGCCAACTGAGATAGCCCACCTTTTCACGGAACGTAATACGTTAATTGAATCCGTAAGAGAAGGCATTATTATGGTGGATAAAGATGCACGAATTTCCATGATTAATAAAGCAGCCTTTGACATGTTATCCATTCCTGAAAACACGTTTCTACTTGGTCGTCGCGTTGAAGACATATTGCCTAATACACTTCTTCCTCAAGTTTTAAAGACTGGAGAAAAACAGTTTGACAGAAGAATGCAAATTAGAGGAAAAGAAACAATTGTAAACCGTATACCCATATTAGTTGGAGATGAAATCGTTGGAGCTGTATCGAGCTTCCGTTTACAGGAAGATTTCAATCAACTGACAACTGAATTATCACAAGTTAAGCAATATACGGAGGCATTACGTGCACAAACACATGAATATCAAAATTTCCTCTATACGATTAGTGGACTTATCCAATTAAATTCGTTAGAAGAAGCACTTCACCTCATACATGATGAAACCGAAGAGCATCAGTCTCTAATTCATTTTGTAACCAAAAGGTTACAAGACCCTTACTTAGGAGGTCTTGTGATTGGATTATTCAATAGAGCTCGTGAGTTAAAGGTTCGATTTATTTTAGATGATGACAGCCAGCTGAATAGTCTACCAAAACATTTGGAAAAAAGCTTATTTGTATCAATCATTGGCAATTTAGTAACTAACGCATTTGAGGCAGTAGAGCACTTGGGTGAATCAGAGCGAATCGTACGTTTGCTGATTACTGATAATGGAAGTGAAATTTTATTAGAAGTGGAAGACTCTGGTGAAGGTCTTAGCCCAGTCATACAGGAATTTATTTTTAAATCACGTGTTTCAACGAAAGAAGGCCAAGATCGCGGGTATGGCTTAATAAAAGTTTCTAGCGATATTCATGATTTAAGTGGTGTGTCATCGATTGAAAAAGGCGATTTAGGTGGTGCTTTGTTTATCATCTGTATCCCAAAAGGAGGTTTTTTGCATGGCGAAAGTCATTGAAGTTTTAATTGTTGAAGATGATCTTCGAATCGCTGATATTCACCGTCGCTTTATTGATAGAATTGAAGGTTTTGAAGTGGTTGGGTCTGCTCACACAGGCGGCGAAGCGAGAGACTGGATTTCGGCTTTGAAACCAAACCTGATCCTACTTGACGTCTATTTACCTGACATGATGGGTACAGAACTTTTGTCATACATACAAAGAGAGAGTCCAGATTCAGATATTATTTTTATAACTGCAGCATCTGAAGTTCACGTTGTAAAACAAGCTTTTCGAGGGGGCGTTTTCGACTATATATTGAAACCTCTTACGTTTGATCGCTTTCGAGAAAGTTTGGTCTCCTATAAAGAAAAAAGAATTACTCTTTCAAGCTCAGGCCATTTAGAAGAAGAGTCGATACACCTGTTATGGAACCAGCAAAAAACAGTTCTCCCTTCTGAAAATATATTTACACCAAAAGGAATCGACCCAAAAACAATGGAAAAGGTACTTTTCCACTTAAGTGAGCAAACGAGCGGCATAACAGCCGAAAAATTTGGTGTGATAAGCGGACTGAGTAGAAGCTCGTCTAGACGATATTTAGAGTATTTAGTTTCAGAAAACCAAGCAACAGCAGAATTAATCTATGGCACAATTGGTCGACCCGAAAGACGATACTTCCCAAAAGTCTCGTGAACAATATGAACAAAATGAATAGAATGCCTTTT
Organism: Paenisporosarcina sp.; assembly: GCA_041605715.1. Classification (GTDB taxonomy): domain Bacteria; phylum Bacillota; class Bacilli; order Bacillales_A; family Planococcaceae; genus Paenisporosarcina. The sequence goes on along the minus strand of JBFIXW010000070.1, from coordinate 5,532 downwards.
ATTCCACTTATGACCCAAAACATTGAATTGTATAAAAGTTCTGATAAATTGATGACAGCGCTATGAAAGCGCTGTCTTTTCTATTTCATTCGAGGGGGAAATGATTTATGTGGAAAAAATTATCGACAGTGGCACTTGCCAGTTCTTTGGTATTGAGCCTAGCAGCATGTTCTTCAGAAGGAAATGAAAGCGCTTCATCGAACTATCCTGAAAAAAGAATTACGATTGTAGCACCTTCTGGAGCAGGTGGTGGATGGGATTTAACTGCTCGCTCTATTGCTAAAACAATGAGTGATACGAAATTAGTTGATGAATCTATCATGGTTGAAAATAAACCTGGTGGTGGCGGAGCTGTTTATATGGCGGAGTTTGCAACGAAGGAAGTCAAAAATGATTATGTGCTATTGGTCAAATCACCACCGATTTTAATAAATAACAATAAAGCTGAAGGCAACAGTCCTTATGGATATAAAGATACGAAACCTCTTGCTCAATTGACACGTGACTATGGAGCAATCGTTGTTCAAGCCGATTCAGAATTCAAAACATTAAAAGATGTTTTAGATGCAATTAAAGCAGATGCAACGAAGGTAACGTTAGCTGGTGGATCAGCACCTGGATCAATGGATCATTTAGTTGGGATTTTGCCTGCCTATGAATATGGAATTGATCCAAAGTCGGTTAAATACGTTTCTTATGATGGCGGCGGTGAAGCAATTGCTGCTCTATTAGGAAATAACGCTGATGTCATTGCAACAGATGCTTCAACAATCGCTGAATATGTAAAATCCGGTGACGTTCGTGTTTTAGCGGTTAGCTCGGCTGATCGTTTAGAAGGTCAATTAAGTGAAGTGCCAACATTTAAAGAAGAAGGTATCGACGCTGAATTCACAATTTGGCGCGGACTATTCGGTCCTAAAGACATGTCAGATGATGCATTTGAATTCTGGACAAATAAGTTAGATGAATTAGTAGAGACAGATGAATGGAAAGCAGAACTTAAAAGAAATGGTTGGCAAAGTGAATATCGTAACGCTGAAGACTTTACGACTTATTTAGAAGATCAAGACAAAGTAATCATTGAATTATTAACAGCATTAGATATGCAAAAATAAAGCTCACTCTCAAACTACTGACGAGATGATATGAATCATCCAGTTAGATGATGAAATGAAAATGAGACTGGCGTTTGAAATTAGAAGATACTATAACGGTGGCTCAATGAGCCGCCGTTTTCATCAGGAGGTGAAGAATAATGAGTAAAACGTTCGATCGAATTACAGGTATCGTCTTTTTACTGATTGGTCTTTTATTTGTGATTGAAAGTCGTTCAATTTCACAAAGTGCTTACGGTTCTTCAGTTGGACCTAATATTTTCCCAATGGCTCTAGGAATAATCCTACTTTTGCTTAGTATTAAGTTACTTTTTGAAACCATGAAATATGAACATGTTGAAACTTCTAAAGAACCACTTCAGTATATGAAATTCGTCATTATTTTCATCAGTGCAGTTCTATATGCAGCTGTTTTGGAACCACTTGGCTATGTAATATCTACATTCATTTTTTTATTGGTTTCATTTCAAACGATGGAACGTGGGAAATGGATTAGCACGATTCTCATCGCAAGTTTCTTTTCTTTCGGTGTGTATTACTTTTTTGCAGAGTTTCTTGGAGGATCGTTACCTGGATTCCCAGAGTTTTAAAGTGAAAGGAGTTTTGGTATGACAACGTTAGATTTTCTATTTAATGGGTTTGCAGTCGCTTTTCAATGGCAGAATATACTATTTGCATTTGTTGGGGTATTAATTGGAACAGCAGTCGGTGTTTTACCAGGGATTGGTCCAATGAGTGGTGTAGCTCTTTTAATTCCTGTTACAGCTACACTTACTTCTGGTATGCCTACAGAAGCTGCCGCCGCAAGTTCTATTATTTTACTTGCAGGTGTTTATTATGGAGCAATGTATGGAGGTTCCACTACTTCCATTCTATTAAATACTCCTGGTGAATCATCCTCTGTTGTTACAACGCTTGATGGTTATCAAATGGCTAGACAAGGTCGCGCTGGTGCTGCACTATCCATTGCTGCGATCGGTTCTTTTGTAGCAGGTATCATTTCATTAATTGGATTGGTTTTATTAGCAGAACCACTGTCTAATGTGGCACTTAAATTTGGCCCTGCTGAATACTTCTCATTAATGCTTCTAGGACTAGCAGCAGTTAGTGGATTAGCTGGAAAATCAATGACCAAGGCGTTAATCATGACGGTTTTCGGATTGTTACTCGCTACAATTGGAATTGATGCTGTTTCAGGTATTGCTCGTTTTACATATAACTTTCCAATTTTATATTCTGGACTAGAGTTTTTAACAATTGCTGTTGGATTATTTGCATTGGGTGAGGTTTTTAAAACAATCATTGAACGTGATAAAGAAGATGGTGCCATTGCTAAAATCGAACGTGTTCTACCTACTAAACAAGATTTAAAAGATAGTGCAAAACCAATAGTTCGTGGTTCATTACTTGGATTCTTCATCGGCGTTTTACCAGGAGCTGGTGCAACTCTAGCATCCTTCTTCTCCTATATAGCTGAGAAGAAGTTTAGTAAACATCCAGAAAAATTTGGTACAGGCGCAATTGAAGGTGTAGCTGGACCCGAATCAGCAAATAATGCTGCTTCAGGTGGAGCAATGATTCCTTTATTAACTTTAGGAATTCCCGGTTCTGGAACGACGGCTATTCTAATGGGTGCACTCATCATGTATAACATTCAGCCAGGTCCATTATTATTTGAAGATCACCCCGAAGTAGCTTGGGGTTTAATCGCTAGTATGTTTATTGGAAACTTAATGTTATTGGTATTAAACATGCCACTTGTGAAAGTCTTTGCAAAAATAATTCAAACACCTAAGAAGTATCTATTACCAATAATTGTTGCAATTTCTTTCTTTGGTGTATATGCCGTTCAATATACAACTTTCGATTTGTACCTATTACTTGCTTGTGGTGTATTTGGCTATTTATTAGCAAAAAACGATTATCCCTTAGCTCCACTTGTACTGGCTCTTGTTTTAGGACCAATGATTGAAAACAATATGCGTCGTGCATTAACGATTTCAAATGGAGACTTCTCCATCTTCGTTATGAAACCAATGTCACTTGTATTTATTATCGCGGCAGTTGCTTGGCTAATTATCCCGCTTATTTTAAAACTTAAAGGTCGAAATGTTATTATAAATGATGAAGAATAACCAAGAAGAAAGAGACTGTCACTAAAGTTTTAAAACACTTTAAGACAGTTTCTTTTTTAATGTAGGCATCTGATCAAGGTGATAACATTCCAACAAAAAAACAGGTAGCGAAAAACGACTCGTTTTTCACAACCTGTTTTAATGAAAGACTGATTTGCAGCCACTTAAACATGATCTAATTTTGAGCTTTCTGGTGATTTAAATCCCATGTATACCCATACTTGTCGACAACTTTTGCATATTTCGCTCCCCAAAATGTATCTTGAAGTTCCATCTTTGCACTTCCATCGGCTAGTAATTCGTCATACAATCGTGTGATTTCCTCTTCTGTTTCGCAATCAATCACAAGTGCAACATTTGTAGACCCAGCATCTCCTGGTGTGGGAGCATCAGCTAACATAAGATTAAAGGTTCCATTTGTTAAATGGCAATGCATAATTAAGTCATTAGCTTCAGGAGGATTCGGGAAATCTCCTTCACTATACTTCATCATGCCTTCATTATTTAAATCAAAAATACGTTCATAGTAAGACGCTGCTTCCTTAGCTTTTCCGTAAAAAGTTAAATAAGGAGTAATTGGTTTCATAGTTAAAACATCCCTTTCATCAATTAATAAATTATACAAGTATATATAATTCGTTAACTGTTTAGAAATGCCTTCTAATTTTTGATATTTGTTTTTTCACAAATCGTCAAAGCCATTATCCTGCACATTTATTTTGACGTATTGCCTTGATTTCTGTTCGAAGAAATCCGTCTTGCCTAAATCAACTTCTTCGTATGCTTTAATCCATTTCAAAGGGTTTTTTCGATAGGCAGGAAATGGCCGTTCACTCTTTAGTTGTGCACAGCGGACATTCGCATAAAAGTAAATATAGGATTCCACATCCTCCACATCAAGTCCATCGATTTTATTCCCAATGATTTCTCTGGCCCATTCGATTTCAAGCTCAGCTGCTTCTTTAAATATTTTCTCTACATCTCTTTTTCTCTCCAATGTATTCAGTTCTGGATATTCCTCTAATAATTCCAAATAAATTTTGACAAACAAATCGACGTGAATTTGCTCATCGCGATTAATGTAGTTAATCATTGTACTTGTCCCTACCATCTTTTGGTGTCGCGCCAAATGATAAAAGAAGGCAAAACCTGAGTAAAAGAACAATCCTTCTAGAACAACGTCATAGACGATTGCTGTTAATAAAGAATTGACATTCGGTTGATTGGTGAATGCTTCATAACCCTTCATCACGAATTCATTGCGTTTATGCAAAACTGGCTCCGTACGCCAAAAGTCAAATACACGATCTTGCTCAGCTTTTGCCACAAGACTAGACAATACATACGAATACGAATGATTATGAATCACTTCTTGTTGAGCTAAAATAATCATTAAGGCATTCAAGCTAGAATCCGTTAAGTAATCGGCTACCTTCCCTGCAAAATCCGTCTGTATGCTATCGAGCAGAGCGAGTAAGCCAATTATTTTCAAAAACGCTTCTCTTTCTTCATTCTTTAGTAGTGAAAATTGTTTTACATCGGTTCCCATATTGATTTCAAACGGGGTCCAGAAATTACCCAGCATACGTTTGTACTTTGGATATGCCCAACTAAAACGTACATCATCCCAATTCAATACATTAGAGGAGGATCCATTCACGATTCCTGTCGACCGATTCGGTGCTTCGATATCCATGAGCTTTCGCTTACTAATCGTCGTCATTTCTCTTTCCCCCTTAGCTTGAACAAGATTCACATTCGAGTAATTCAATTGACGTGGACCGAACATAGTAAGTCGTTTTTAATCCACTTTTCCATGCATCCATATGTAAATCGAGTAGTTCTCTTGCTTTAATCAAATTTTGCACATAGAAATTCAAAGAAATTCCCTGGTCAACATGTCTTTGTCTCGCTGCATTTTGTTTTAACGTCCAATGTTGGTTTATAAAATAAGCTGATTTGTAAAACCAAGTTGTTTCTTTATTTAAATCAGGAACTGTCACTGGGATTTTGTAATCCTTTTTTTCTTCCGAATAACTTTTTTGGAAAATCGGATCAATGCTAGCTGTGCTGCCAGCTATGATGGACGTCGTTGAGTTTGGGGCTACAGCCATTAAATATCCATTTCTCATCCCGTTCATTGCAACTTCGAAGCGCAAATTTCTCCATTTACTAGACGTGTACCCTCTATTTTCAAAATAGATACCTGTATGGAAATCAGATCCTTCAAATAATGGATAAGAGCCTTTTTCTTGAGCCAATTTCATTGACGCTTGAATCGT
>JBFIXW010000069.1:0-10111 GCA_041605715.1 Paenisporosarcina sp. | reverse complement strand
CTCGACTTGAATTTTTTCATTAGCGCCAGCTTGTGATTTTCCGTAATCGGACCCTTGCTCAATGACCGCTTTAATAACATCTGCTAAATAATCTTTACGTAGAGAAATATTCATAAATCCTGGACCTGCGATTTCAATTTTTTCAATTGGTGTATTTGTAGTATCAATATTTTCTAGAATAGCTTCAGCAATTGCACGTGGTGGCATTTTGGCAATTTTCGTTAACTGCATCGCAATATTTGTCGCGTAATCACCATTGGTTTTGTCTCTCGGTGTTTCCAAATGAATAGCGGGAATACTTTCTGTTTCTGCTAATTTTGCGTTAATCACTGCTTGTTGAATAGCCGTCTTTACAACATGTTGTACTTGTTCTACTGCGTTCATAGCGATACCTCCGTGTAATTAAATTCGAGGGTGTATTCGCCTACTGGCTGTCCACCTACGATTAGATCGTACTGAACCAGGAAGTGTCCCTGGTTTTCATTTAATTCAAACGTCATTTGACGTGTTTTGGTTTTCACGATTAATGTGCCAAATTCACTTTCATAATTCCCTGTTTGATCTGCCCCTATTAAAAATGGCAAACGCATATTAACGGCGCCACTCCTAAAAATAAGACCTTGACTTGACCCCATTTTAACAGTCGTTTTTATGACTTGTTGCTCTTGAATTTCTTCATATTTTAAATAAGAATGTTCACCTTTTTCGATGAGGGTTCCAGATGACCATAATTCATATATTTCTGGCTCTTCATTTGGCTGCTGTATGGTCGTCTTTAATTTCACCTTTACTTGTTTACTCATGACGTTTCCATCAGCTCCTTTTTATTGATAACCTTTTTATTATAAGCGATTTTCGCACTTTATATCAATTAAACAATATATTTGTTCATTTCCTTACTTTTGAATACTGACTTTACTTGTAATGGCTTGAATTAGGTATGATATACTAAATCTACTATTCAATCGGGAGGATAAAGGTCATGATTCTTGAATTAATTGTTAACTTTTGTATTTTGTTTTCATTTGCCGTTTTATCTTACTGGCCATTTCAAGAACAAGTTCGATTTAGAATGTCGTTTCCTAATTCACATCCATATATGATTGGAATTATGGCTGGCATTACTGGGTTTATATTAATGGAATCCTCCATACAAGTAACCGATACGATGATTGTCGATTCAAGGCATGTCATCATTGTCATTGCCGGTTTATTTGGTGGTCCGATTGCTTCAGTTATTAGTGGACTCATTATTGGTTTATCAAGAATGCTAATGTATGATGTGACACCGATTTCCATTGTTGCTGGAGTCAACGCGATTATACTTGGGTTGGTCATTGGAGGTTTCAGTTTTAAATTTCCTATGAACTTTAAAAATGCTAAGTACTTCTTTTTTTACGCAACCACTCAAACAAGCATATTAATTGGCACACTTCTCTATCTTAATAACTCGAATTATATCTACATTTTGTATTTTATTATATTTTCTACTTTATCCTTTTTTATCTTAATGATTATTTTAGACGAACTGAAAAATCACTTTGATCAAATCCGTAGAATTGAATTGTTATCTGAAACTGATTATTTAACAGGCTTATATAATAACCGGAAGTTCCATCAAATAACGAAAGCATGTATAACGCAGGAACAAAAACCTTTTTCTCTCATATCCATTGATATTGATCACTTTAAAAAGGTAAATGATTTATACGGCCATCCTGTTGGAGATGAAATCGTGAAAGAGTTAGCTAAACGTTTAAAAAACTTAGTTTCCCCGACGGAAGGCATAGTTGCACGAAATGGTGGCGAACAATTTGCAGTCTTGCTTCCAAATGCACCACCTGCAATGGGCATTCATATGGCTGAAAAGATTCGATCGATGGTTGCTCGTGCAGATTTCCCTGTTTCAGGGGATAATGCAATCGGCATCACTGTATCTGTTGGTGTCAGTTCTTTTCCAGATAACGGTTCCACGCTACAAGAGTTATATGGAGCTGCAGATGCTGCTATGTATGAAGCCAAAGCCATTGGTCGAAATCGAGTTTTTCATTATACAAATAAAAAAGCGTGAAGCTTCACGCCATTCTTTTTACTACGCGCTGCGTATTGCATAATGTAATTGCTCAAATAACCTTTAGTATTTTGAAGCTACTTTACGAGATTAGCCTTTAAAATTACTAGAATAGCTGTCCTAATTACTAGATTAACCATATTTTTTACTAGATTAGATAAATAATTTACTAGATTCACGTACACAATTACTGAGTACAAAAAGACCTTGAAACTTTAAACAGTTTCAAGGTCTTTTTTATGTTTTATTTAACCCAACCAAGTAGCATTTCACGGATCAGTTTGCTTGCAGTGTTTGCTGTTTGTTCGGATGAATCGTAAATTGGCGCGACTTCAACTAAGTCGAAGCCAACTACGTTCACGTCAGAACCTGCAATTGCATGAATCGACGCTAATAATTCACGTGAAGTTATGCCGCCACAATCCACTGTGCCTGTTCCAGGTGCGTGAGCAGGGTCAAGAACGTCAATATCAATCGTTACATATACCGGACGTCCTGCAAGTGTTGGCAATATTTCTTTTAATGGCTCTAACACTTCAAATTTTGAGATGTGCATGCCGTTCTCTTTCGCCCACACGAACTCTTCTTTCATGCCAGAACGAATTCCGAATGAATAGACGTTTTTCGGTCCAATATGATGCGCAATTTTGCGAATTGGTGTTGAATGGGAAAGGGCTTCCCCTTCGTATGATTCACGTAAATCTGTATGTGCATCCATGTGAATGATTGCTAGGTCCGGATATTTAGCAGCAACTGCTTTCATCACCGGCCATGAAACTAAATGTTCGCCACCCATCCCAACTGGCACTTTTCCGTCAGCTAGTAATTTCGTTACGAACGTTTCAATTTCATCTAAGCTTTTTTGAGGGTTACCGAATGGTAATGGAATATCGCCAGCATCAAAATATTTCACTTCTTCTAAATCACGGTCTAAATATGGGCTGTATTCTTCCAAACCAATGGATACTTCGCGAATACGCTGTGGGCCAAACCTAGAACCTGGGCGGTAACTAACTGTCCAGTCCATAGGCATTCCATAAATAACTGCTTGTGATTCATCATAATTTGGATGACTTTTAATAAACACATTGCCTGAATAGGCTTCATCAAATCTCATTCTTTATTCCCCCGCCAAGTCTTTTACGAACTTAGGTAGAACGAACGCAGCTTTATGCAATTCTTTCGTGTAATACTTCGTGTCGATATCGTGGAAACGAGCATCTTCCACTTCTAATGGATCGTATTTTTTAGAACCTACAGTGAAACACCATAAACCTGATGGATACGTAGGAATGTTAGCCGTATATAAGCGAGTGATTGGGAAAATTTCCTTCACATCTTTTTGAACTTGTTTGATTAAGTCAGGAGTAAACCAAGGATTGTCCGATTGAGCGACAAAAATCCCGTCTTCTTTTAGCGCTTTTGAAATTCCTGCATAGAAGCCTTTTGTGAATAAATTCACTGCCGGCCCAACAGGTTCAGTTGAGTCAACCATAATCACGTCATACTTATTTTCTGATTCAGCAATATGCATGAAGCCATCGCCAACTTGAACATCAACACGAGGGTTATCAAGTTCAGATGCAATCGTTGGTAAATACTTCTTCGAAAACTCAATTACTTTGCCATCAATGTCAACAAGTGTTGCTTTTTTTACTTGTGGGTGTTTCATAATTTCACGAATTACCCCTCCATCACCACCGCCGACTACTAATACGTTTTCAGGGTTTGGATGTGTGAATAAAGGCACGTGTGCCACCATTTCATGGTAAACAAATTCATCTTTTTCAGAAGTCATTACCATGCCGTCTAGGAATAACATGTTGCCCCATTCAGCCGTTTCCGCCATTTCGAGCAATTGGAAATCCGTTTGCTCCGTATGCAAGGTACGGTTCACCTTCATCGTAATGCCAAAATTCTCGGTTTGTTTTTCTGTAAACCAAAATCCAGCCATAATTGCATTCTCCTTTACTTACGAGGTTAGTGGATCCGTTCCCGGCATGTAGCGAAAAGTGAACGCGGTCTGCCGAAAAACAAATACAGGAAAAGTATAGATGTTTTCAGCAAAAGTGCAACTATTTTTTCCTTTTTCGATCATATTTTCGAAAATCCATCTATTTTATTCGCCAATATCTGCTATTTGTTTCACACTTATATCCGTTTAATATAAACCATTTGTTCACATACTAGCAAAAAGCTACAGTGAACGGAGCGATAAAAATGCGGCGGATCCAATATCAAAAAAAAATGCGGAGACACCAAAAAATCCGCAGTATTATATGGGCCTCAATCGTCGTTGTGAGCGCAATTTGCACGGTTTTTTTAGCACTTCGTATTTATGCTCAAATACAAGGACCACCTTCACTTGCGGTGTCTAAAGCGACGGTGTTTTTAGATCGTAACGGTCATTCAATCGGTGATCGTTTTTCAGAACAACGACGGTACTGGGTGTCCCTTGATGAAATGTCACCTTATATCAAATCGGCGATCATTGCTACGGAAGACCAAGAATTTTATGAACATAACGGGTTTGATTATACCCGTATTGCCTCGGCTTTATTAAAAGATGCTAAAGCTATGCGAAAAGTAGAAGGTGCGAGTACCATCACGCAACAGTATGCCCGAAATTTGTTTTTAACTCATGACAAAACCTGGACTCGAAAAGCACGTGAAGCGTTATATGCTTATCGAATGGAAGTTTTTTATAACAAAGAGGAGTTACTTGAAGGGTATTTAAACACCGTCTATTTTGGTCATGGCATGTATGGTGTCGAAGCGGCTAGTAGATTTTATTTTGGCATACCTAGCAAGGATGTCACACTCGCACAAGCAGCTCTCCTCATTTCAATACCAAAAGGACCGAGCTCATTTTCTCCATTAATAAATGAGGATAAGGCTTATGGCAGACAAGCATTGGTTCTTTCGTTGATGAAATCACAAGGAATAATAAATGAGGAACAACAAAAACGAGCAAAAGAAGAACTGATTATTTTGAAGAATGAAGAATGGATCGCGACGAAAAGTGTAGCCCCATACTTCTTAGATGCAGCATGGCAAGAAGCAGAAAAACTATTAAAAAAAGAAGGTCGAGCTATTGCTGAAGGCGGATGGACTATTGAAACGACTTTGAATCAACACCATCAACAATCAGCGGAAGAAGCGGTAGCTGAATGGATGCCAGCAAATGGATTAGAAGTCGGATTTGTTAGTATGGAACCGAATACAGGAGATGTAACTGCTCTCGTCGGTGGGCGCAATTATACAAACAGTCCTTATAATCGCGTCACACAAGCGAAACGACAGCCTGGATCGACGATAAAGCCAATTCTATATGCTGCCGCTTTAGAAGAAGGCTTCTCTCCCCTAACATTTATGGAAAGCGAGAAAACCATTTTCACCTATGACGATGGTCGATCGCAGTATGAACCGAAAAATGTAAACGGTGAGTTTGCAGAACATCCGATTTCATTAGCACAAGCTTTAGCCATTTCAGATAATATTTACGCAGTGAAAACGTTAGAAAAAATCGGCTATAAACCCTTCGAGCAAATGATGAAACGTTTTGGTGTTGATGCGACCATACAGCACACGCCTTCGATGGCTCTTGGCACAGCCGAAGTAACATTGAAGGATTTAACGGGAGCTTATAATCAACTAGCGAGTGGAGGATTGAAAAAGCCGCCACGAACGATTTTGTCTATCAAAGACAGTGATGGAAAGACCATTTTCGAGGCAGAGCCACAAGAACGTAAAGATGAAGAACAAATTATGAAAGCAGATGATGCGTTCATCTTGACTCATTTAATGACGGGCATGTTCGATCCTGTATTTAACGATTATGCTCCTGCCACTGGTTTATCGATTCGCAGTAAACAAACACGTCCTTATGCCGCTAAGTCTGGGACGACAATCTCAGATCAAGTCATCATTGGTTATTCCCCTACTTTAACGGCTGGTGTTTGGAATGGATATGATCAAGCTACTGAGTTAAAACTTGCTGAGGATCACCAAGCTACAAAAAATATTTGGATTGACTTCATGGAAAAGGCACACCAAGGTGTAAATCCAGAGCCATTCCTTCCTCCAAAAGGTGTCAGAGGCGTCATTGTGGATATCGAAACGGGTGGTCTAGCCGTTTCATCCTGTTCAAAACAACGTTTATTGTATGTGAAGGAAAAGGATGTTCCAAAACGATTATGTACGGATAAAAAATTGAAACGTTCTCTCGTCGATGAAATAAGGGAACGCAGTGGAGAAGTAGATATGGATTCTGACTTTTGGTCAATTTTCCCTTTTTCATTGTTTGACGAATGATTAGGGTTGGGACGGTAAATCGTCTGTTGGTGGCGGTTACTCGTTAGGTTTTGTGAGAATACTCGTCATTTTTGAAGATTTACTCGTCAACTTTAAGGATTTACTCGTCAAAACTCTTTATTCAATCAAAAAAGCTTTCTCTTCCACGGAGATGTCTCCGATTGGAACAGAAAGCTTTTTTGGTTAGCGCGACATGAGAAACATGGGGCATTTGGCTTGGGTTTGTCACAAATGTCCCACAACTCTCATGTACAGACGCGTCTCCAATTGTCCTAGCTCACTATTAAATAAGCTATACGTTCAGTTTACTTGCTTTTGTGACGAGATTCAACAATATATCCCCTCATGTATAGAATGTCACATTTTGTACAACTGTTTGGAATTATTATACATTTAATTCGTTGTGGAGTTTTTCTTCGCTTCTTTCCCACATTTCAGGGTTATGCGAAACGAGGAACTCTTTTAAGATTTTTTTGGATTCATCATCCATATGTTCAACAATGATATGACGTTTCATCGATTTATCCATCCGGTTTACATGATCAGCTAACAGTTTAAAACCTCTACGCTTTTCACGGTTAATAACCATTTCACAACCGGTAACTCCAGCATAATAAGGACCTTCAGCTTTATGGTCAATGGTTACCCAGACAAGCCAAAATAATTTTCCCCCTGCAGAATCTTCACGATTGGTGGTGAATTTTATTCCACGCTCGGTATCACTTCGTGCATGCATTGCACCAATTTCAACTTTTGCCGTTTTTTCTTCGACATCAATTATGACAGGCGACACATGTTCAAGTGTTAGCGATCCAATACCGAAACCGCCATGTCCGTCAGTAGGGTCGTTTTTTATGATCGTAAATCCAAGTTTTTGTTTAGGCTTTTCTTCATTTGTCATGCGTATGTCACCTCCGTTCTGTTATTATAGCGAATATACAAACTTTTGTGAAAGAGGAGGAACTCCAATGCCTTATGTAACCGTTAAAATGTTAGAAGGTCGCACAGACGATCAAAAAAGAGCGCTTGTTGAAAAAGTGTCTGCAGCTGTTGCCGAAACAACAAATGCTCCTATTGAAAATGTTGTAGTATTTATTGAAGATATGCCAAAGAATCACTACGCAGTAGCAGGTAAGTTATTTAGTGATAAATAGCATGTAAAAGGAACCGTTTATGCGGTTCCTTTTTTATTGTTAAAGATATTACGCAAAACAGTTGCGCTTATTTGATCCATATTTTGAAATCATGAAGATTTCAACAATGAACTTTGACTTATTATTTGAAGACTATGCATTCCATTGTTACTTAATGCAAACAGTATTCTAATTCGCTAATGAATACGAATGCTTGCGTGATTTCTTCCTCAGAAAAATTAAGTTTCCCTTTCACGACATGAATTTTCTCAATTTGTTGTTCGCGTGAGAGGTGATCGAAGTATAGCAGTGTCGATACGAGTTCTAGAAACCTTGAGCTTTTTTTATTTAAATGGTCAACACATACTGATAATTTTGCATGACTTCGATTCATCGATGTTAAAAATTGTTGCCCCTCATCCGTACAAGCGTATGTGTATTTCACATACGAACCTTTGTCTTCTAATTGCTCAGCTAAAAAGCCCATGCCACATAATTCTTCAACACGTAATGTCAGTTCCTCTGAATAGGGACCATAGATGTGAAATTCATATTTTTCATGAAAAGGCATCTTCATTTTTTTTGCAATGTAGACCATTTTTTGAAGTTTTTTTCTCCCACTTACTTCACCAGCAAGATGAATGAATTCTACGAGTTTTGCATGTTCTTCTAACAAAAAAGGCACCTCCAGCTTATCCTTTAAGTACTTGTAAAATTTGTTTTTTCAACGCTTTCTTTTTACCATCTGCTGCAATTAAATCTTCTGGGAAATAAAGCTTGTGATCAGAACGTCGTTTGCCTGAAATCGCTTCTACAATTTCAGAGGATCTGGACAATTCACGGAGCTCATCATTTGGCATTAACAAATGAATAGGCACTCGTTCTCCTTCTTCACCAGGTCTATAAAAGTCATAAGGTAAATCCGACGAAGAATCAAACACTAAGTAATATTCAGGATTGATGCCTGCTTTTTTAAATAGCAGTTCAAGCTCAGACAATTTTCGATAATCTTTTGCAGGATCAAATTCGATGTATTGGAAAAGCTTTCGATTAACAAATCGATCACATAAATCGGCTAAGATTTCATCTTCTTCTTTCATCCAAGCTTGGAAATAGGTCATCACAATTCCTTCATCTAAAGCTAAATAATCTTCTAAATTGAAGCTGTGATTGAAAAAGTTTTTAAAGTGATGAGGTTCAAAACTAAATTGATAATCCGTTTGACTTAATTCTTTTGCTCGATGCAGCGCTTTAGTTAAAATCACTTCTGCACTTCGTGATACGGGATGAAAATACACTTGCCAATACATTTGGTAGCGACTCGTTATATAATCTTCCACAGCATGCATTCCGCTGTATTTAATTACAACTTGTTCTTCTCTTGGACGCATAACGCGTAAAATTCTCTCCATATCGAAATGGCCATAACTTACACCAGTAAAGTACGCATCTCTCAGTAAGTAATCCATGCGATCTGCATCAATTTGACTTGAGATGAGACTAACCGCTTGTTTATTGGCATAGGTTTTCGCCACAACATCTGAAACGTCTTGTGGGAATTGAGTAGAAACTTTGCTTAAAATCGCATTAATTTCCGTTGGTCCAGTTAAAATTTCTTGTGTGAATTTTTCGTGATCGAGGTCAAATACATTTTCAAATGCATGTGAAAATGGACCGTGTCCTAAATCGTGTAATAATGCTGCACAAAGCACAACCAATCTCTCAGACTCATCCCATTCTGGACGTCCCTTAAAAATGTCATCCACTATTCTTCTAACGATTTCATAAACCCCTAAGGAATGATGGAACCGACTATGTTCCGCCCCATGAAAAACTAAATAGGTTGTCCCTAGTTGCTTAATGCGGCGTAATCGTTGAAATTCTTTTGTGCCGATTAAGTCCCAAATTACTTGATCACGAATATGTATGTATCGGTGAACGGGATCTTTAAAGACTTTTTCTTCAGCCATTTTCTGCGTTGCATAACTCATCAGAATCCCTCTTCTCTGGCAACTTATTTCTTGTTTTTATTATAACAAGTAAAGTCTGAATGAACACACTAACCGAGTATGAAAAATGGGGGAAATAGTTTTTATAACCATTACAACCAAGATTGCGATTATTCTAACTGAGATCGCTATTTTTCTAACTGAGATGCCCATTATTCTAACTGATATCGTCAAAATTCTAACTGAACCATAGTGACGCCATACAGCAACACCCACTAGCGTTAGCGTGTGGGGCATTTCATGTTGAGAAAGACTAATCAGGGCTGCATGCTGCGCGAAGCAGCCGTTTTCTGTTTTATTTACTGCATTTTTGGCTATCCTTCATAAGACAATTACAACTGAGATTGCAATTATTCTAACTGAGATCGCTATTTTTCTAACTGAGATGCCCCATATTCTAACTGAAATCGCGAAAATTCTAACTGAGCCATAGTGTCGCCAAACAGCAACACCCACTAAGCGTTAGCGTGTGGGGCATTTCATGTTGAGAAAGACTAATTAGGGCTGCATGCTGCGCGAAGCAGCCGTTTTCTGTTTTATTTACTGCATTTTTGGCTATCCTTCATAAGACAATTACAACTGAG
>JBFIXW010000068.1:0-10188 GCA_041605715.1 Paenisporosarcina sp. | reverse complement strand
TACTTTAACAATTACAACTGAGATCTCGATTTTTCTAACCAAAATGTCTTTTTTCTAACTGAGAACCCCCTAATTCTAACTGAGATCCCCAAACCTTTAACTGAGCCACCATTCACCAAAAGGATACCTGACAAGCGAATCGGGCAGGGCTATTTGGGGCTACACACTCTGCTTACGCAGCCTTTACTGTTGGAATTGTCTTCTTGTCATTTCCTTTTAAATAAAAGAAAGAGGTGTCCCAAAAGTCACTTTTCACGACTTTCGAAACACCTCTTCGTACTTATTTTATTCAGTAATGATTTCTTCGATTAAGTTTGGTGGTGTAACAGGTTCTGCAGAGAACTCAATATGCTTATACAAAATCTCCAATACCTGTTGGATATTTTCTGTGTTTGCGTGAATGGTCGCTAATGATTCTCCCGCTTCCACTGAATCGCCTACTTTTTTGTGAAGAACAATACCTACAGCTAAATCTATTTCGGATTCTTTGGTCGCTCTTCCGGCACCTAGTAACATAGCCGCTGTTCCTACTTCATCAGCTTCGATGAATGAAACATATCCACTTTCCTTTGAAGGGACTTCGAATGTAAACGCTGCTTGAGGAAGTAATTCAGGTTGATCAACAACTGCTGGGTTTCCTCCTTGAGCTTGAATAAAGTCTTTAAAGACTTCTAATGCTTTTCCATTTTCAATCACTTCAAGAAGCATTTTTCTCGCTTCGTCTAAATCGTTCGCTTTTCCACCAACAACAACCATTTGGCTTCCAAGAACTAAACAAAGTTCCGTTAAATCGGCAGGACCTTTACCTCGCAATGTATCAATTGCTTCTTTCACTTCTAATGAATTTCCAATTGCAAAACCTAGCGGTTGACTCATATCTGAAATAATTGCCATTGTTTGTCTACCAACATTATTCCCAATTTGAACCATCGCTTTAGCTAAGGCTCTTGAATCTTCAACCGTTTTCATAAATGCACCTTCACCCGTTTTAACGTCTAAAACGATTGCGTCAGCACCTGCAGCAATTTTTTTACTCATAATTGAACTAGCGATTAATGGAATGCTATTCACAGTGCCCGTAACGTCACGTAGAGCATAAAGCTTTTTATCTGCAGGTGTTAAGTTACCACTTTGTCCAATAACAGCTAATTTAAACTCATTCACTTGTTTTGTAAATTGATCGGTCGTTAATTCGACATGGAATCCTTCGATTGCTTCTAATTTATCAATTGTTCCTCCGGTATGTCCTAAGCCACGACCACTCATTTTAGCTACAGGAACACCACAAGCCGCAACTAATGGACCAAGGACAAGTGTTGTTGTATCCCCAACACCGCCAGTAGAATGCTTATCTACTTTAATACCGTCTATTTCAGTCAAAAGAATCTGATCGCCTGATTCAACCATCGCAAGTGTTAAGTCAGCTCGCTCTTGATCGTTCATATCTTGGAAATATATAGCCATTAATAGCGCACTAACTTGATAATCCGGGATTTCACCTTTTGTATATTGATTAATGAAGAAACGAATTTCTTCATTTGTTAATGCAGATCCGTCTCTTTTCTTTTCTATTAAATCCACCATTCTCATGAATGATCACCTATCCTCTACTTTAAATATGAAAGAAAACTACGACCGAATTTCGGCATTGGCACTTGGAAGTTTTCTGCTATTGTAGCACCTATATCAGCAAACGTTTCACTTGCAGGAAGTGCAGAACCTATAGTAAATCTTGGTGAGTATGCTAATACAGGTACAAATTCACGGGTATGATCTGTTCCTTCAAATGTTGGATCATTTCCATGGTCCGCAGTAATAATAAGTAAGTCGTCATTTGTTAATGCTTCTAAAACTTCAGGAAGTCTTGCATCAAATGCTTCTAATGCCTCACCGTATCCTATCGGATCACGACGATGTCCATAAAGAGCGTCAAAATCAACTAAATTCAGGAAACTAATGCCATGGAAAGGTTTTCGAACAACTTCATTTAATTTGTCCATTCCATCCATATTGTCTTTTGTTCTTAATGATTCAGTTACGCCCTCACCATTGTAAATATCAGCAATTTTACCGATTGCTATCACATCATAATTAGCGTCTTGAAGTTCATTCATTACCGTGCGTTCAAATGGTTTTAAAGCATAGTCATGGCGATTTGTTGTACGTTTAAAGTTACCTGGTTCTCCTAAAAACGGACGAGCGATAATTCGGCCTACTAAAAATTCAGGTGATAATGTTAATTCACGAGCAATTTCACAAATTTGGTAAAGCTCTTCTAATGGAACGACCTCTTCATGTGCAGCGATTTGTAACACAGGGTCAGCTGATGTATAAACAATAATTGCACCCGTTTGCATATGTTCTTCACCAAGTTCGTCTAATATCTCTGTACCACTTGCAGGTTTATTCCCAATCACTTTACGCCCTGTCTTTTCTTCTAACGCTTGAATTAATTCTTGTGGAAATCCATTTGGGTAAACTTTAAAAGGCTTATCGATGTTTAAGCCCATGATTTCCCAGTGTCCGGTCATCGTATCTTTACCTACAGATGCTTCTTGTAACTTACCAAAATGAGCGGTTGGTTTATCAACTGGTGAAATCCCTTTAATCGGTCTAATATTTGAAAGGCCCAACTTTTCAATATTAGGCATTTTCAGTCCACCCATTTGCTCTGCAATATGTCCGAGCGTATCTGAACCTTCATCTCCGAAGCTTTTAGCATCTGGAGCTTCTCCTATACCTACTGAATCCATTACAACTAAATGTATGCGTTTAAATGATAGATTTTCCATTAGAATCCTCCTTCAAGCTTATAAATGTATCTTAACAAAAGTTCGGTTATATTACACGTCAGACTTCTGACATGTACAACAAAAATTATGCTCTAGGATGAAATTGTTGATAAACTTCTTTCAGTCTAGTTTTACTAACATGTGTATAAATTTGAGTAGTAGAAATGTCAGCATGTCCGAGCATTTCTTGAACTGCCCTTAAATCTGCTCCATTTTCAATTAAATGCGTAGCAAAAGAATGTCGCAAAGTATGTGGTGTAATTTCGTTTTTTATCCCTGCTTTTAATGCATGCTCTTTTAATAATTTCCAAAACCCTTGTCTAGTTAATCCAATCCCACGCTGATTAATAAAAAGTGCATCCGTTCGGACTTCTTTCTTAGCTAGTTTTGGTCTACCTTCACGTAAATATTCTTCAACTGCTCCTAAAGATGTTCGACCTAGTGGAATAATACGTTCTTTCCCACCCTTTCCGTAACATCGAACGAAGCCCATCGTTAAATGTACATCCTCTATTGCAAGTGATATACATTCACTAATACGCATGCCACTAGCATAAAGAAGTTCTAACATCGCTCGGTCTCTTAGCCCTTGGGGTTTGCTACGATTAGGGGCTTCCAGTAATTCTTCAATTTCTTCAAGCGAAAGGATTTTTGGAAGTGTTCGATCTTGTTGAGGCATTTCTAAATGAACGGTTGGATCACTAGATGAGACCTTTTCTCTTAACAAAAATTGATGAAATGAACGAATAGATGATATATGCCTAGCCAAAGTTCTTGCCGAATGACCAGATGACTTTAGATTTTGTAAATGTGCCAAGATATGATGTCTTTCAACATCTACTAGAGACCTGATCTGTTGTGATTCTGAAAGGTCGGATATGTAGGATTTTAAATCTTTTTCATATGAAACGAGCGTATTTTGAGCTAATTGCTTTTCAACTCGTAAAAAATGCAAATAATCTTGAATTGAATCGGTCATATTTGTCGTCATTAATATGTCTCCTTAAACGAAAAAAGGACAGCTAGCAGCTATCCTTGTTAGTCGTTATTTTTCTTCTTCTAAAGGCTTACTTTCATTATCATGACATCTCCAGCAAATACCATGGAATGTTAAGCGATGATCTTTAATTTGAAAGTTCCATCTTTTTTCAACGATTTCTTCTACATCTTCAAGCAAATCTTCCTGGATCTCATCAACAGCACCACATTCAATACATACTAAGTGGTGATGGAAATGTGCCGCTCCTTCTTGTCTTAAATCATATCTAGAAACACCATCACCGAAATTTATTTTATCAACGACTTTCAGTTCTGTTAATAATTCTAATGTACGATAAACAGTAGCTAACCCAATATCAGGTGCTTTGTTTTTAACAAGAAGGTACACATCTTCAGCGCTTAAATGATCTTCTTCATTTTCTAATAATACTCTAACTGTCGCTTCACGTTGTGGCGTCAGTTTATAGCTCGCACCATGAAGTTGCTTTTTAATTCGGTCAATACGGCTTTCCATGTGACGCCCCCCTCAAACTTCTTTCATTATAACAAATGAACCTTTCTTTTTTCAAGATAGAGAAAGGCTTATAGATTATAATGATTATTATTATAATTTAATAGAAATTATAAGACGTGAATGTAAGGGAGAACAAATAATTCAATTGCGATTACCAATAAGTAGATGCAACCCAACACGCCGATTACCTTTAATTTTTGATTGGTTAACTGTGGATGCAATGCATGTTGCGGTACCATCAAATAACCAATTAACAATAAAAGGGAGCAATAAAGTAATTGAAATGGAAACCACCATAACGCATAGGACCAAAATTCAGTCTCTTGAGCAATCAAGTATCCTGAGCAAATCCCCCAAAACACTGATCTCATTGTACCAATCAGTAAAATGATATACCTTAAAATTAAATGTGTAGCAAACAGGAGTAGCAGAAAAATGGATACTAATTGAGGAAGGATAGACGATAACTTACTTGGCACTTTATCATCCAAGATTCTAGGATCCATCCACTTAATCAACTGATTCACTTGTTCATTTGGCATATGCGAAAATAGCCATAGCCCACCTAGATAACCAACAACCAATAATCCTAGTAAATAAATAAGAGGAAAAGAACGGTTCAACATTACCCACCTACCTTTCTCGATAGAGTAATGTATGCATGTCCTACCTTATTTATTTCGTAAATATTCTTTTGTCCACAAAATACTAAAAGCAGTTTTGGCATCATAGATTTCACCATTCGCCATCATTGTTTCTGCTTCTTCGATAGATGTATGGAGAACATCCAAGAATTCATCTTCATCAAGTTGTGCTTTTTCTTCAGGCACATACAAATCTTCAGCTACATACAAATGAATAATTTCATCTGCAAATCCTGGTGAAGTTGCAAAGCTTTGAATATACGTCAATTTATGGCAGCCGAATCCTGTCTCCTCTTCTAATTCTCTCCGTGCAGTAACCTCAGGAGATTCACCAGCTTCTAATTTACCAGCTGGTGTTTCAATAATTGAGCGTTCGAGCGCTTTCCTATATTGATGCACTAAAAGAATTTTACCGTCGTCCGTAATGGGAATGATTGCAACAGCCCCTGGATGTTTAATTAATTCTCTTTTTGACGTTTTTCCATTTGGTAATGAAACCTCATCAACTCGTAAGGATATTACTTTCCCATCATAAATCGGAGTGGATTTAATCGATTTTTCTTCGTATTTTTTCATATGTATCATCCTTTCTGTTTTACTAATCAGTAGCGTAATTGTACCATGAATGACATGAGGAGGATGCTTATTGAAGAAACGAGAATTAGGTAATAGTGGTTTATATGTCTCAGAAATCGGTTTAGGTTGTATGTCATTACCTACTGATATGAATGCAGCTAAATACATAGTTGATGCTGCAATTGATCAAGAAATTTCCTATTTTGATACGGCAGATTTATACGAACAAGGAAAGAATGAAGAAGTAGTTGGTCACTCTTTAAAAGGAGTACGAGATCAAATTATTCTAGCTACAAAAGTCGGCAACAAATGGAATTCTGATGGGTCGAGCTGGTCTTGGGATTCATCAAAGATATATATCAAAACCCAAGTTAAAGAGAGCTTAATGCGATTGCAAACTGATTACATCGATTTGTACCAACTTCATGGTGGAACAATAGATGATAACTTGGATGAAGCGATTGATGCATTTGAAGATTTAAAGAACGAAGGCCTCATCCGTGCATATGGAATTTCTTCGATTCGACCGAATGTCATTAATCACTTTTTAGAGAATAGTCATGCTTCATCCGTCATGATGCAATATAGTTTGCTTGATCGTCGACCTGAAGAGTGTTTTGAATCGATTTCTTCCTATGGCGCATCAGTGGTTACTCGTGGTTCGCTCGCAAAAGGTTTATTAACAGATGAAGCAATGACACGAGCATCTGCTTCTGAGGGGTATGGGACGTATTCTAAAGCAGAGTTGTTAGAAATTCTTCAGCAATTACAAAGCAACTCAATAGATTTGCATTCAGTTGCTACAGCCTTCGTTCTAAAAAACCCACAAATTTCGAGTATTCTAGCTGGTGCAAGTTCGGTAGATCAATTAAACGAAACTATTCGAGCTTATAAACGAACTATCTCTGATGAGCGTTTGCTTGAAGTTTCTCATTTATTAAGACAGGATGTTTATAAAGAACATCGAGATTAATCATATTCTCAATTACCTTTAATACAACTGAAACAGCCAATAATCTTACTGCTGAAAAGAAAAAGAAGAGCGGATCGCAGTGATGTTTCACTTTGATTCGCTCTTTCCACTATAATTCTAATACTTATTGCCCTTCATACCGTAATCGTCTAGTAATTCTTCGAAGGATTTGTTCTTTTCACGTTGTACTCGTTCGAATTGCAATTGAGCCTCACGTTCTTCTTCTTTTATTTTTTCTGCTTCCTGCAATTCTTTCTTAGCCAATTTAAGTTTCTCTAAAACATCCATATTTAAATGTTCTGAATATGATTCTTTTGGCTTCTGTGATGAAGATGAAGATTGAGTTCGTTTTTGTAGTTTCTTTTTCGCCATTTTCTCACCTGCTAATTAAGGTCTTTTAATAATTGTTGCCACTCCTTGACCGCCACCGATACAAAGCGTAGCTAATCCAGTTTTAGCATCTTGTTTAATCATTTCATGCAAAAGCGATACGAAAATACGAGTACCACTTGCTCCAATTGGGTGTCCTAGAGCAATAGCTCCACCATTGACATTCAACTTTTCATGATTAAATGACAACTCTCGGTCAACTGCGATAGACTGAGCAGCGAAAGCTTCATTGGCTTCCACTAAATCCATATTAGCCATCGATAATCCTGATTTTTGGAAAACATTTTTGACTGCTTGAACTGGTCCGATACCCATTACTGATGGATCAACCCCGGCTGAAGCATTTGCAATAATTGTAGCTAATGGAGTTAATCCTAATTCATCCGCTTTTTCTTTAGACATAACCACTACAGCAGCTGCACCGTCGTTGATTCCTGATGCATTACCAGCTGTTACACTTCCTTCTTTTTTAAATGCAGGTCGTAAACCAGCTAATTTTTCTGAAGTTGACCCTTGTTTTGGATATTCATCTTGATCAAAAATAATAGGGTCACCTTTACGTTGTGGGATTTCTACAGGAACGATTTCTTCTTTAAATTTACCTGCTTCAATCGCCTTCACTGCTCGTTGTTGAGAACGAGCAGAAAACTCATCTTGTTCTTCACGAGAAATTCCATAACGGTCACATAAATTTTCAGCTGTAATTCCCATATGGTAATCATTAAACGCACACCATAATCCGTCAGAAATCATACTATCTACGACTTTTTGATCGCCCATACGGAAACCTTCACGAGCATTTTTTAATAAGTATGGAGCTTGACTCATATTCTCCATACCACCCGCAACAACGATATCAGAATCTCCCGATAAAATCGCTTGTGTCGCTAAATGAATTGCTTTAAGACCTGATCCACATACTTTGTTTATCGTCATGGATGGTACTGTATCGGGTAAACCCGCAAAAATGGATGCTTGACGAGCAGGATTTTGTCCAAGCCCAGCTTGAAGAACATTTCCCATAATTACTTCGCTAACTTGGTTTGGTTCAATTCCTGCTTTTATTAACGCTTCTTTTATTACAAGTGCACCTAATTTTGTAGCAGGCACATCTTTAAGTGACCCTTGAAATGAACCGA
The DNA here is from genome assembly GCA_041605715.1 of Paenisporosarcina sp. Taxonomy (GTDB): domain Bacteria; phylum Bacillota; class Bacilli; order Bacillales_A; family Planococcaceae; genus Paenisporosarcina. The sequence goes on along the minus strand of JBFIXW010000068.1, from coordinate 2,161 downwards.
TTGCTGTACGAACTGCACTGACAATTACAACTTCTTTTGTCGACATGAAAATCCTCCTTCAACCCTTATGTAAAATATATTTGCTAGAGACACCATCCCATCATTACAATAGAGGTAGGAGGGATGATATGTTTAGTTTACCAAACAATGTGACAATTATCGAGGTAGGTCCGCGTGATGGGCTTCAAAATGAAAAAAATCAAGTTTCAACAGAGACAAAGTTAGCATTTATACATTCTTTACAAGACGCAGGCATTCAAGAGATGGAAATCACATCATTTGTATCTCCAAAATGGGTACCCCAAATGGCTGATTCCTCTCAAATTGTTCAACTTAGTTCAAATAAAGGGCGACAAATTGTTCTGACACCAAACGAAAAAGGAATAGAACGTGCACTAGAAGTTGGAGCTGATTCCCTTGCTGTATTTGTCGGTGTGAGCAATAGCTTTAATTTAAAAAACATTAACAAAACGACTGAACAAAGCATGCAGGATTTGAAACCGGTCATTATAAAATTAAAAGAACAAGGAATTTTTATCCGAGCTTGTATCTCTACTGCTTTCTATTGTCCCTATGAAGGGAAAATAAATGAAACAGATACAATAGCTTTATGTAAAGAGTTCACTTCTTGGGGTGTTGATGAGCTAAGTGTTGCAGATACTATAGGTATGGCTAATCCAGTAGAGAGTTACCAACTATTTTCTAAATTAGCTGCCATTTTGCCAAATGTTTTAATGACCGCACATTTTCACGATACTCGTAAAATGGGCTTAGCTAATATTTTCGCTGCTCTACAAGCTGGAATTACGAGATTTGATACATCTGCTGGTGGTCTTGGCGGTTGTCCTTTCGCTCCAGGTGCAACAGGAAATGTGGCAACGGAAGATGTTGTTAACATGATGCATACAATGGATATAGAGACAGGAATCGATTTGAATCGATTATGTAAAGCAGTTTCAATAATAGAACCTCATGTTTCTAGACCAATTGACACAGGTATGTATCGACTGTTTGCCATAAATCATTCATAGGAGGAAGTATTATGAAGCGTCGCATTCTTTGGGTTACGAGTATTCTGTGGAGTATCTTTACGGCCAGTGCGGCGATTTTTGGTTTTATTTTCACGAATCGTCTCATGTATTTAAAGAAAAAAGATGATGCATTTATTCTTGATCGTGAAATAACTGCGAAGAGATTTGATGAAGTGTGGTTTAATACCGTTCAGAAAACAGAAAAGTGGATTGACAGTCCAAACGGGTATCCGATAAAAGCGATTTTTCTAGAACCTTTAAAAACAACCAATTTTGTCGTCATTTGCCATGGTGTTACCGAGAATAAAATAAATTCAGTTAAATATGCAAGGTTATTTGAAAGGTTAGGTTTCAATTCGGTGGTTTATGATCATAGACGACATGGGGATTCTGGCGGTAAAACAACGAGTTTTGGTCATTACGAAAAAATGGATTTACAAGCTGTTGTTAATGCTGTTCACGATTACGCTGGCGAAGAAGCTATCATCGGGATACATGGAGAATCTATGGGAGCCGCTACAACTATTTTGTATGCAGGGACAGTTGAAGATCATGCCCATTTCTACATTTCGGATTGTGCTTTTTCAGACTTTACTGATCAATTGCTGTATTTAATGAAAAAAGAAACCCCTTTACGTACCAGATATGCCATTAAATTAGCTGATATTTTCTTACGAGTTCGAGATGGTTATTCAATGAGACTTGTATCACCTCGTGAAGCGGTTAAACATATTGAAAAACCGGTCTTATTCATTCATAGCGTTCCAGATGATTTCATTTTGCCGGAAATGACAAAAGAATTATTCGAACTAAAAAATGGTCCAAAACTATTAAAACTTTTTGAAAATGGTCCACATGCGCAATCATTTAATCAAAATCCTGAAGAATATGAACAAACAGTAGCAGATTTTTTATATATGTATGATTTGTTGCCAATAAAATAAAACAGCACTCACAAAGGAGTGCTGTTCAGACTGTAGACAAACTCTTTAATTTTGAGTTTGCCTACAGTCTTTTTTCATTTAAAATTAAAATATGACAAATCATGTGGAATCTGAGCCCTTTCCTGCGGACGAACGCCTCAATCTCCTCGACCTAAAGGTCTGCGGGGCTTTCGGCATCCGTTTTTC
>JBFIXW010000067.1:0-10632 GCA_041605715.1 Paenisporosarcina sp. | reverse complement strand
ATCTGCTTTTCACCAACGAGACACACTTCGTTTGCCTGAAGAAGTTACAACAGGAGTAGTAGTGGATGAAGTAGTAGGAGAATCTCCAGCGGATGTGGCTGGATTACAACGCTATGATGTCATTGTTGAAATGGATGGAGAGAAAATAGAAGACATTATTGAATTACGAAAACATTTGTACAACGAAAAAGAAGTTGGCGATTCTTTAACAATTAAAGTGTATCGTGCAGGACAACTGATGGAAATGAACTTAGAACTTACGGATAATTCGGCTCTATAATGGCTCGAAAATCACATGAGGATGAAGTAAAAGCATTGTGGATAAGATTAAGAGCTTAACAATTGATTTACACAGCGAGTAGTAGGTGCAAACCCGCACCTTTCCTACTCGCTTTAACTTTGTTAAAATAGATTGTGGATAAAGTTGTGTGAATTGTGTATAACTTAGTGAATACTTCGAAAATCGAAAGGAGCGGAAATAATGAAAATTACATGCTGTCAAACCCATATAGACCATGCACTCGACATGTTTGTAGCGAAGCAAAATACCTTTCCGATTCTAACCGAATTAACAGATGAAGAAAAGTTATCCACAAAATGCGAATACTGTGATGACGCAGCAATATATTTAGTAGCGAACGAATGATTGCATACTATATATAGAATAGACCTGTGGATATGTGCATAAGTACTGTGGATAGCGTGTTTGTAAATTATATGTAAAGGTGGATAACCTGTGAATATCGCAATTGTCTCCGTAGGTAAATTAAAAGAAAAGTATTTAAAAATGGGCATTGAAGAATATTCAAAAAGACTCGGAAGTTATGCCAAAATCGATTTAATCGAAGTCCCAGATGAAAAAGCACCAGAAAATCTTAGTGATGCCGATATGGAAATCGTCAAGAAAAAAGAAGGCGAACGCATTTTAGCTAAAATTGGATCGGACACCTATGTCATTGCCTTAGCAATTGAAGGAAAAATGAAATCTTCCGAACAACTAGCCGATGATATACAATCCCTCATGACGTATGGTCGTAGCAAAATTGCCTTTGTCATCGGTGGCTCACTCGGACTACATGAAGACGTCATGAAGCGATCCGATGAAAAATTATCATTCTCTAAAATGACCTTGCCACACCAATTGATGAAATTGGTATTGGTGGAGCAGATTTATCGAGCTTTCAGGATTATTAAAAATGAACCTTACCATAAGTAATGGTAGAGAGCTATTAAAAATAAAGAAGACCGTCATATTAAATAGACGGTCTTCTATTAATAGCAGATCCTGTAAGGACTATTTTTTCTATCTGCTAAATCGTGCTCTCTTTTTAACGAAGCTTATGGATGTCTACAGGAAAGGACTGCTAAAGTAAAAACCCTTGCCCTTCCTCGCAACTTGCATTTTAAAGGAATTCCAATTGAATGAAGTCCTCTATCCCTTCAGCTATAATCCTCATCAATAGTTTACGTGCTAATGAAACTAAAGCCTCCATAGCACACAACTCTTTAGTCTTTAAATCATATATCGGCGGTAATTAAGTGAGAATTCTAGCTTGAATTAAGTGGTTTTTAAGTCTTTTTCAATAGATGAGAATAAATAATGTAATTTAAAAAAATGTTTTTATTAATGAATAAAAGAGTAGAAGTAATTTTTAATAAAGAATTATTATAGAGGCTAACTTAATTAAGGAGACCGATTATGCTCTTTAGACGGTCTCCTTTTGGTGTCTTATTTATATTTTCATCTAACATTATAAATCACTTTAAATTCTATTAAAATTAAGGAGTTTACAAATTAACAACTTATTTTTGAAAAAATACCCAAATTTAAACGACGTTAACAACACTCTCTTTACTAAACTATATAGAATAAATTACAAGGCTTTATCATCTTTTTCTTTATTATTGTTAATTAAAGCTTTATATAATATGTCTATTAGAATAGTTAAGTCTTCTTCGTTTAATGGTATTCCATCCCAATGAAGATTATTTCTACTTAATAATTTCTTAGCATTATTATTTATTTCAGTCTCATCCGTTAAATTAAGAATATAGTCTACAGAAACATTATAATAATGTGCAAAAAGTGTGAGCTTTTCAAGAGAGGGTTGCCTAAATTCAGATTCATATCCTGCATAAGTTGATTTAGCAATACCAACAATCTTAGCAGCTTTTTCCATAGTCAAGTTATTCTCTAACCGTAGATATTTTAATCTTTCTCCAAAACCTAGCAAATATATCACCTTTTTAGTCAGATTGATGTTGGGTTTTAACTATGGTTAATAATTGATTCTTTGTGATTACTAAATTTTCTTCAATCATGCCACTTAATTTTGCAAATCTCTCGATCTCAAGTTGGGTAAAGATTTTCTTTTCCTTATATAGCAAAAGTGAATGACCAATAACTTTTCCCTTGTAATTAAGGGGACTAGTCATATATGCATTAAAACCATTTCGTAATAAAGCTTCCTTGTGGTTCAATGAGACAATGTCTTCCCCTCTTTCTATATTCCCGACTGCTAGAGCACCTTTCGTATAAATGGGTATTTCTTCTCCATCTTTTATATCGTGAATAGCTGATAAACCGTGGGAATATTCATTATAATCAGAAGGAACATTAGGTGTTGCCCCATTCCATAACTTTTTTTCATTTTCGTCATATAAGTAGATACCACAAGAAGTGTTTTTATCATACCGTTCTACTAATTGACAAAAATGACTAAGTGAAAATTTTGTTTCAAATGCAAGAAATTCATCTGCACCAATGATCTCTGCTTGATAAAGGTTTTTAAAAACATCTAAAATGTCATGCTTATTTTTTAGTAAAGGGTTTGCGGTTAATAAAATTTTTTGAATTTCTTTTGTAAGAGTAAACTCCCTTAAAGATTTAACGATTTCTTCCATAATTCCTCCCTTAACTTTAATGCAAAAAAATCAATTGTAATATTTGTAATTATATTGAAATAAGAAATGAAAACAAATATTTTATTCAGTCTTAATCTCTCATTTAATATAGTGTAGGGTAGTGACTCCAAATGAATTAGTGAGTTGTCGACGAGAAGAGAAAAATATAACTTTTAATGGACAATTATCTACTTATTTTTAAAAAAAATATTCGGCATTACAGACAGTGTCAATCATAAAATTGATAAGTATGAGAGGTTAATATTTATTTGTGCGATAGTAAAGTGTTTTTTTGTATTGATATATAAATGCATACACAATATAATGAAAATGTTCTCATAAAGAGAACTTACAAGTATTTATTCTATAATTATAGCATGTTAGTCAATTGCTCAAATAGTATCAATTATTATTCGTTAAGCAGTTAACTTGGCTGAAATAAAGGGAATTAGTAGGAATTTCTAGACAAACCAATAAATCAACTCCATGTTCGCTAATACATTTATTAGCCTGGTGAAGGAAAGTCGAGATGAACTATATGATAAATAATGATTCCACATCTTTACAAAATCACGGATCCTTGAACTTCGATGCCAAGATACTCATAGTAGATGACCAATTACAGAATGTAGAGTTGCTTGAGAGGATTCTAACCAGAGCAGGCTTTAAGCGAATAATAAGTACGGTGGAATCTATACAATTTTTAAGTGTTTATCATGAATTTAAGCCAGATATTGTTCTATTAGATCTTCATATGCCCGAAGTAGATGGATTTGAGTTGTTATCAAATATTAGAAAATCTATGATTAAAGATGACTATATTCCTATTTTAGTATTAACTGCTGATACTAACAGTGATAGTAAGAGAAGGGCATTGTCTGCGGGAGCTAATGACTTTTTAAACAAGCCTTTAGATCGTAGTGAAGTATTGTTAAGAATTAAGAACCTCCTAGAAACTAGAAGGCTGCACATTAAATTAAAGGCATATAATCATGATTTAGAGATAAAAATAGCAGACCGCACTAATAAATTAGAGCTGGCTCAGTACGAGGTATTAGAGTTAATGGCTAAATTTGCAGAGTTTAGAGATGACAATACTGGTAAACATACAGAAAGAGTAGGAAATCTATCAAAGCAATTAGCTATCTATTTAGGAATGGATGACTTAGAGTCAGAAAGTATTCGTTTAGCAGCACCCTTACATGATATTGGTAAGATCGGAATACCTGACTCGATTTTATTAAAGCCAGCAAAACTAACAACAGAAGAATTCTCTATTATGAAAGCACATACCTTAATCGGAAAAGAGATATTGTCTGAAAACCAATTTCCAATTTTAAAAATGGGAAGTGAAATTGCCGAGTCTCATCATGAGAATTGGGATGGAAGCGGATATCCATATGGTCTAATAGGTCACAAAATTCCTATAGTTGGCCAAATTGTTTCCATTGTTGATGTGTACGATGCATTAACTCATAAACGTCCATACAAAAACGCTTGGACGATAAAAGAATCTCTTTTAGAAATAAAAAATCAAAGTGGGAAGAAGTTCAATCCTTATTTGGTGGAAGTATTTCTAAAACTAATTACTAACATGGATAAATGACATTAAATAAAGTTACTCTAGTACTTTAGGGAAAAGGTGTAAAATTTATGACCACAATCCAAATTGTCTGGCTATTTCTTTTAATCTTAGGTGGATTATTCATGTCCATCTCTATATTAGGTACCCGAAAAATAATCAAAGTTTTAGCAGGGAATGACCTTCAAAGAAACTGGAAAAATCTTAACTACTTTATGACCTTTTTTCTTGCAGGTTATTTAGTATCATTTTTGTTTGTTGTTTTGGATATTGGTCATAATTTTTTTAGAACTACTCTGGTATTACTAACATTTTCTTTTGGATTTTTTGTCTACATTGTGGTTCGATTTGGTTATAAGACCATTCTAGAGTTTATTCATCTTAAGGAATTAGCGGAGGAATCAAATCGTTTTAAAAGTAACTTTTTAGCAAACATGAGCCATGAATTACGAACCCCATTAAACGCTATCATTGGCTATAGTGAAATGCTAGAGGAAGATGCTAAAGAGGTAGGAGCTGTTCAATTTTCTTCTGATGCTCGTAAAATTAATGTGGCCGGCAAGCATTTGCTTGCTATGATAAATGACATATTAGATTTATCCAAAATAGAAACTGGCGGTATGGATATTTACATAGAAAATTTTCCAATTGATCATTTAATTCAAGAAGTCACCGAAACCATTCAACCATTAGTAAACAAAAATAAAAATCAATTAGTGATTCATTGTGAAGAAAATCTAGGCAGCATGAAATCAGACATGACAAAAGTGCGTCAAATTCTGTTTAACTTGTTAAGTAACTCTAGTAAATTTACACAAAAAGGAACAATAACAATAAATATATACAAATCATTTTTAGATAGTAAACAAGCCATTTGTTTTGATGTCAATGATACAGGAATTGGCATGAGTGAGGAGCAGCAAAGTAAATTGTTTCAGGCTTTTACACAAGCAGATCCTTCCATAACCCGAAAGTATGGTGGGACTGGCCTAGGATTAACGATCACCAAACATCTTTGCACAATCCTAAATGGGAATATACAGGTTCATAGTGAATTAGCTAAAGGAACTACCTTTAAGGTCACACTAATAAAGGAAATGGTAGAGGATTCTAGGCTTCCTGAAAATCTGTATGAGGTAAATGAAAAGTCGTATAAAAATGCAGTTCTTATTATTGATGATGAAGCTGTTGTTCGTGATATGTATAGTAGAATGATTAAAAAGGTCGGTTATCCCGTAATGGTGGCAGCAAGTGGAGAAGAAGGTTTACAAATGGTACAAATGTTTACCCCAAAGCTTATTATTTTAGATGTGTTTATGCCTGGAATGGATGGTTGGGCTGTTCTAAGTAAACTGAAAAGTGATAAGGATCTTAGAGACATACCCGTATTGATTAGTAGTATTAACGAGGATAAGCAATTAGGATTTTCATTAGGGGCTACAGAATTTATCACAAAGCCTGTTGATCGAGATCATTTAATTAAATTACTTAACAGATATGCAAAAACAGAAGCATCAAGAGAAAAAGGAACTGTTCTCATCGTAGAAGATGACGAAGATACAAGGCAATTAATGAAAGAAATAGTTCTTAAGACTGGTTATGAACCTATAATCACATCTAATGGAAAAGAAGCGTTAGAGTGTTTAAAAGTTAGAATTCCTCAAATGATCTTGTTAGATATTATAATGCCTGTTATGGATGGTTTTGAATTTATTAATGAAATTCAGGTAGAAGATAAATGGGGAGATATACCGTTAATTGTATTGACATCGAAAGACTTATCTCAAGAAGAAAGGTTACTCTTGACAGGCAGGGCAAAAGCTATTTTTCAAAAAGGAGCTATCTCTCAAAAGCAATTGTTAGAGGAACTGAGAAAACGCTTGCCATCGAAAGGTATGTCGATATTATTTAGGAAACGCTGAATATAAGGCCTTTAATCAGGAGGATATTATAAAGTGGTAAAAATATTAATTGTTGAAGATAATGAAATGAACCGGGATATGCTTGAACGAAGGCTAATACGAAAAGGATTTCAAATTATTACAGCAGTAGATGCAGAAGATGGAATTAAAATAACAACAGAGCAATTACCTGATTTGGTTTTAATGGATGTGGGACTTCCAGGAATGAGCGGGTGGGAGGCGACAAGAATATTAAAAACAAGAGATGATACAAAAGAGATTCCCATCATTGCTTTGACTGCGCATGCCACATCTAATGATCGTCTAAAATCGTTTGAGGCAGGTTGTAATGAGTTCGAAACGAAACCTATAAGATTTGAGAGCTTGTTAGTAAAGATTAATCTACTAAGCAGTATTAGATGAGGAAGTCCAAATTATTCAAGATATATAGATGAAACTTATTGAGAGAGAATAGTGTAGCCACTTCGTCAAAGTGTGCATCAAATTAGTATGTAGATTTTAAATCAAACCGACAGTCAAGAATGATGAGTATATTTATGAGAGTGAATTAATGGGTCGAAGGCAACACCATTGTGGGGAAGGAATTCTCCAATTGGAAGTCGCTCTACACAAACGTTCATTTCCACGGTGGCAAACAAGCGGACTAAAATCCCAAGGAAGTCGCTGGATTTCCGCACACCTTTAGAAGCATTTTTGAGTCACGTGAATAGAGTAGACTTGTCTAGCTTATATTGACAAACGGAAATACTAGAAAGAGTACTTTAGCACATTACATACAGTCGTCTATTCACCAAAAGATTTAACTTTTATAATCAGTGTAGGTGAGAATAGTAATTTAATGATGTTTTCCCTTAAATAATACATGGAGGGAACCTTAAATCTTCCTGAAAATATTAGAGGTATAATTAATTAAGCTATCTAAAATGGACGTGGGTAAAAAACCTCATTTAGATACTTCTCGGTGAACCTTATCATAAGTAATGGCAAAATGTTATGACTATGACACTGTATCTATAATTAGATGCAGTGTTTTTAAATTGCAGTGAATTTATTACCATAATTCTATAGTATAAAGTTTGGTAGTTTATTTCTTCTTGCACCCCTATTTAAGTAATATAGCTATACGCCTTTTGTCTACCCCTTTCAGCTCTTCCTGCTTTGATATGCAAATGAATATATTTGAAGTCATGACAATGGGAAAATGAAAATAAATGAGAAACTTAAAGTTTCAATGGAATCAAATGGACTAAGCTATGTTTTTTTAAATGAGTTTTTTTCAAAAGTAATTAGTTTAAAAGATTATCTAGAAGTGTTTCCCACGTATAGACTGATATCCTACTGTATTAAATGATTAGCTATAACCTTAAGACCCTCCCCTTTTGCGTGTAGTTATTTTGAAATTGCAATTATTTGTTGCGAAATTAGTGAAAAACTATCTTATCAATAGTTGTCAAAATAATTATTCTATTGCAAAAATTATAGATTTTATAGTACTATTGTTTTAGTAAATATTAACTATTAAACTAGAAATTATACTAGAACCGAAAAATTCTTACTATTAAATGGGGGATATAATCTTTGAGTTTAACTAATGAAAGACCAGAGAAAAGCATAATTAAACAGCTAAGTATAAGAAATAAAATTACTATTGGAATCTCGACGATTTTACTTCTTACATTCTTTTCCCTAAGCTATATAACAATAAAAAGTGCTCAAGAAGGGGTAAATGAATCATTTAAAAATGAAGCTATTGCTATAGTTTCTAATATAAATTCATTTATTGGAACAAAGGAAAAAATTGATGAAGGTCATCAAGAGATAGAAACAGCATTTTACGAATTAATAAATAAAAACCAAGATATAGCTAAAGTTACACTTTATAGTCCAGTAAGTGATAAATATCTAAGAATGGCAACTACAGATCCGAAAAAGAAAGGATTGGAGGCCGATTCTTATGATTTAGAACCACTAGCTACCAAACAACCACTTTTTATTGAAAAACCAGATAAAGGGCAGGTCGAAATACTTGCGCCAATATATGTTCAAGGGATGGATAAACCTTACGCGACAATAGGCGTATACTTTCATACAGAAAAGAGAGAAGCATTAAAGAGTCAAACATTTCAACAAGTAGGCTTAGCGATGCTAGGTTGTTTGGTACTTACTATAGTGTTGATTTACCTTTTAATTAATAGGCTTATGTTTGATCGTATTAGAACCTTAAACAATGCTCTTCAATCTATTTTTGATGGTAACTATTCGCATCGAGTTAAGAGTAATTCAAACGATGAAATTGGTAAATTAACTAGAGAGTTTAATGTTATGGCAGAAATGCTTGAGAGCAGATATATAAATAGCATCACTGACCAAGTTACAGGCCTATATAATCAGTTTTATTTTAATAATCAATTAGAATTAGAAGTTAAGAGAAATAGAGATGGTGAAGAATTTAGCATACTATTTATTGATATAGATCACTTCAAAAAAATAAATGATCAATTAGGACATATGGAAGGTGATCGAATACTAGGTTCTGTAGGGAGTCTAATAAAAGAAAACTTAAGGGATCAGGATTTACTTGCAAGATACGGAGGCGAGGAATTTGTGGTTCTACTTCCTAGTTGCCCAACTGATCAATCAGAAAAAATAGCAAATAGAATTAGGGCATCAATAGCATCTTATCCATTAACAAATGGATTATTACCTGTCACTGTAAGTATAGGGGTAGCTACATTTCCTATTAATGGAGGTAATACTAAGAGTCTGTTATTTAGTGCTGACGCGGCCATGTACTCTGCAAAAGCACAGGGGCGAAACAAGGTAGTATTATCTTCGAAACAAGTGGATGCAAAAGATAACGAAAAGACTAAAGAAGAGGAAATTGTTGATAGTCTTCATGTAAGAGAGATGATTTACGCATTTGCAGCGGCAATGGATGCTAAAGATGTTTATACTCAAAGACATTCTGAAACCGTAAGTCGTTATAGCGGTGCAATAGCGGCAAGGCTTGGTTTAACGGAGCTAGAAATAAAAAGGATTGCTATGGCAGGTTTGTTACATGATGTGGGTAAAATAGGGGTGCCTGACCATATCCTAAACAAACCAAGCAAACTAACAGATGAAGAATTTGAAATAATAAAACAACACCCAACCTTAGGGAAAAACATACTCGAACACATATCCTCAATAAAAGATATTTTAGATTATGTGGAATATCATCAAGAAAGATATGATGGGAAGGGATATCCTAAAGGTATAAAAGAAGACAATATTCCATTAGGTGCTCGAATAGTTGCGGTTGCTGATGCCTTCCATGCGATGACATCTTCTAGACCCTACCGTAAAACCCCACTTACAATAGCTAATGCTATTGAAGAGTTAGAAAAGAATTCTGGAAGTCAATTTGACCCTAAGGTGGTTAGTGCTTTCCTAGATATGTTAGCGGAGTGGAAAGAACAGGGAAGTAAAAATATAGACGAACTTAATAATGAACTAGGGGTATAACCTATTAATCTGTCAAGATAAGTTAGGTGTACCGTGGGCTGGAAGTGGTTAGATTGATATAAATTTTTTAAAAGAAAAATTGATGTCGTTAACACCAGGTGTTTTAAATTGTTATTTTTGATTCCTATTAACATATAAATCGCAGATAGATTTGTTAAAGTGAGCCTAATCATAAGTAAAATTTAAAATTATATCATCCTTCCCAAAGAAGCAGTTAGAGTAAAACTTTAGCTGCTTCTTTCTGTTCCTAATGGAAGAGTGCCAAACGTGTTCAGCTACTGTAAGTTCATAAAAATAAATACAATTGAATCAATTTTGGCTAATTTTCATACAATAATATGGGGTGAATAAATGCCAAGAGTAAAATACAAAAGTTCAGATGTTGATTTAATGGCAAGGATGATGAGAGCAGAAGCAGAAGGTGAAGGAAAACAAGGGATGTTATATGTTGGAAATGTAATTGTTAATCGTGTTAAAGCAGATTGTTTAGACTTTAAGGATGTAAGAACGGTTAATGATGTAATTTTTCAGGTACAAGGAAATAATTATTCTTTTGAAGCTGTTCAAAAAGGTAATTTATTTTATCAGAGAGCAAGAGAAGTAGATAAAAGATTAGCAAAACAGAATTTGGATTCTTGGAGACAACATCCAGGGAAATATGCTCTTTGGTACTTTAATCCATATGGTCCTTGTCCTCCGACTTGGTATAATCAACCTTTT
>JBFIXW010000066.1:0-10659 GCA_041605715.1 Paenisporosarcina sp. | reverse complement strand
GGCTGCGTCTGGTTTGTCTGCTTGCTCAGGGGTTACTGGTTCTGGTGCTTCTGTTGAGTCAAACTCAACGTCAAAATCAATAGTACCCGCTCCACTAAAACCAATTGTCGGCTCAAAAGGCATCCAACCTACTCCTGGTAAATAAGCTTCTACCCATGAATGAGCATTATTGTTTGTTACTTCAAAGATTCGCTTGCCATCTTGACGACCAAGCTCCTCTCCTTCAGCAAAACCTTTTACCCATCTTGCAGGGATTTCTAATGAGCGGAGTAACACAACCATTGATGATGAGAAGTTATCACAGTATCCTCGCTTCGTTTCAAAAAGGAATTCATCTACATAATCCTTACCCGCAGCAGGAACTGAAACGTTACGCTGGTCATAAATAAAATTATTTCGCGCAAAATAACGTTCAATTTTTTTCACCTTGTCATATAATCTCGTTTCATCTGCGGTAATAGTGGCCGCTAATTCACCTACTCGTTCAGGCAAATTCTCAGGTAATTGTAAATATCGATCGAATTCAGCAGGAACATTTGCCAAGGATTCAGTAGTTACTTTACGTAGAGCAGTGAGGCTATACTTAGGTTCGCTAAAAGTCACTCTATAGTTCGATAACTCTACTTCGTCATTTTGTTGGAAGGTATTAATTTTTTGTGTTTTCACATCTTGTGTAAATGTTGTATCAACTTCAGCTGTCACCACATCCGTTCCATAAGGTTGCATGATGAACGGGTAAGGCGTGGCGAACACTAAAGATGCATCGAGGCTTTCTTCTTCTCGATTAGGTGGGTAGTCTGTTTCAATCGGATCACCAACTGTATAATTTCTTTGTTGATCAGACCCTATAGACTGTTCCCAACCTCTCGATGTATACGTATCTTTCGATTCGATTTTCCAATATTGAGGTGTGGGCACAACCGCTTCGAAAACCACTGTGTTGTCTCCAGCAAATGCACCACCTAATCTAGAATCATCTTCGTCATATCCTATTTTTCCAATGACGCCATTTCCGCCAGGGCCTCCACCTGCACCTTCAGCAAAAGATTGAATGAATGGTACGGGGTCTTCCCATACTGGACCGGCTTTTGGTAATAAATAACCGAGAGCTCCACTTAAAGAGATTAAGAGAATGAGAGGAACGATGAGTGTCCCATAAGTCGATCGTGGAAGACCCACTTCATTTTTCTTAAATAATTGTGCAATTTTAAGCAAGCCAGACAGTAATAGCCCGATGATCATAACTCTTACAATGGCTTTATCACCTGCGTAAGGACTAAAGGTATCCAAAGCGGCAATAAAAACAACCGTCATAAAGAAAAATAAGAATATATTTAACCGAATACTAATCCAGTGATGAATCAAGTAAGTCGTCATCCAAATTAACGCAAAGAACAATACCGTCCTAAAGGAATCCGTTACAGAGTTCCAATCTTGCGTAACTAAAGCTTGAACATTTGTCGTGAAATCCATGATCAAAAATTGAATGGCTGGCGCACTAAACAACATGGTTTCTTCGTAAATATAAATGAGTACCCACGCTATGTACAAAATCTTTATAGGAGCGCTAATCCAACCTTTTACATGAAACAATGACATTAGAAAGCACATGCCAATAAACACTAAAAATACATTTAAATAATTGGTTTCCGTTAATTCCATGACCGGTAATAACCACTCGCGGAATAGGAAAAACACCAGAACATAGAAAAGAAGAGATAGCCATTTATTCTCTAATGTAGCTTTCATGATCTCCCCACCTCCGTAAACGCATTGGCAAAGTGGTCTTGTGACAACACGTGAACAACCATTCCTCTAGAACGTGCTAATTGATGCATGGTTATATCTTGTTTTGAAAGCTTTACACCTTTTTTCACTACCACAAAACAAGTGCATACACGTAAATTCTTCGCTGCCTTCGGTATGGCATCAATCCAATTAGCAGTTAATTTACCTGTTATGAACAAAACTGAAGTCGCAGTCGACATCGCCGGGTCCGTTGGTAAAACCTGTTCAATTGGCTGTTTAAGATCCGGTGTAACTTTTGCTAAATGAAACATCGATTTCTGCAAATGTTCTTCCCCTTGAATAGCTGGGTAATAAAACCGATTGGCACCTAAAGATAAGAAGGCGGCACTCGCTTGATGTCGCACAACTGCCTGTAATACAGACGCCGTGAGTTCAACCTGTTCTTCAAACATGTCCGATGGTTGACGGTCAATGAGAATAAACAAATCTTGTGACTGGCGATCCTCAAATTCTTTCGTTCGAAGTGTTTGAGTACGGGCAAATGATTTCCAATGTATCCAAGAGACACGGTCACCTGGCTGGTAATCTCTTATCCCCGTTGCCATTGTCGTATCTTTGACAATCGTAAATGGAGAAGCTGCCGCACCCTGATCATATCTTGTTTCAATTGGCATATAAATCATGTCCGTAACATTTGGGTAAACAATAATACTTTGTCTAAGTGGTGTGAAATGTGATTTCTTTACCCATCCAAAAAAGTCACTTACTTCAATTTCAATACCTTCTAAAGCGTGTTCGCCACGAGGCATATGTTCAATTTCATACGTCCACTCGATGATTTTTTGAAACCCTACTAGTTTTATCGTCTTCAATTCGTTCCCTGCATGCTTGACCAAAACTTCACTTTGAGTCTTCTCTTTTATTAACAAATAAAGCATTGGAAATAGAGACGGTCTTGATAACTTAACCGTGACTATCAACTTCCCGCCGTTTCTTACTTGAGCTGTTTGAATATATCGTTCCGCTTCTATTTTAGAAATAGGACTAAAGAAAAAGGCAATTGAATACGCTGCAAATGGCAACAAGGTGTAGAAAATAAACCAACTAACAAATCCACCTTGAAACATGGCAAAAACGAAAGCAAATAGAACAATACAGAGGACAAATAGTAATCGTCCTCCGATTGCCCACGTTATTTTTTTCAGCTTCATTGTTTCACAAGCCTCTTAATCGGTACATTCGTTTTGGCTAAAATTCGTTCCGTGATTTCTTCAGGAGTGATGCCATCATATCTAGCTTCAGATCGCAAAATCATACGATGACTGAATACAAATGGAGCTAAATATTGCACATCGTCAGGTGTTACATAATCTCTCCCTTGCAACATGGCATAGGCTTGAGATGCTTTCATTAACGCAAGAGATCCACGCGGACTCACACCTAAATAGACATAAGAATCTTTTCGCGTACGATTTGCTAAGTCGACAATATAATTTTTTATCGTATCATCCACTGTAATTTCTTTCACTTCTTGCTGTAATAGAATTAAGTCTTCTAATGACAGAACGGATGTTAAATCTTCAATTGGCGCTTGTCTTTCCGCGCGTTTTAATACTTCGATTTCCTCTGCATGAGAAGGATAACCCATTCTTAGTTTCAATAAAAACCGGTCTAATTGTGCTTCAGGTAATGGATATGTTCCTTCATATTCAATCGGATTTTGAGTAGCCATAACAAAGAAAGGTTTAGGAATCATCATCGTTTCACCATCAATTGTGACCGACGCCTCTTCCATTCCTTCTAAAAGAGCAGATTGTGTTTTCGGAGATGTACGGTTAATTTCATCGGCTAAGACAATATTCCCCATAATCGGTCCGGGACGGAACTCAAATTGCATATCTTTCGGGTTATAAATCGATACACCAATAACATCGGAAGGTAATAAGTCAGGTGTGAATTGAATTCGTTTGAATTGCGCACCCACTGATTTAGCTAGTGCTCTCACCATCATTGTTTTCCCTACACCAGGAACGTCCTCTAAAAGAACATGGCCCTGTGCTACTAATGCCACAACACTTAACTCAGCAATATTTCTTTTACCGATCATTACTTTTTCGATATTATCTACTATTAGCTGTAATTTCTGTTGATTGTTCATCTCTATTTTTCCCCCAATTGTCTTGCTGAACTGTTGCATTTATTAGAAAATTTTCACAATGCACATTAATCATACCTAAATTTTTCCTATAAGACAACTTCTTAAGAACTAGAAAAGGGGCTATCTCAAAAGTCATTTAATGACTGAGAGATAGCCCCTTTTTTGTTGTGAATTCCGTTACAGGCTGACGATTTTCGTAGGTATGGGTCAGTCTCCACGTCGCTTTAAAAGACGTGCTCCCTCGAATACTCGTCGCAAAGAAACTGGCGCATGGCCAGCATCTTTTCATGCTATTCCACTGGAGTTACCGGCTTACACGATTGTTTATTAACTATATATAAACCAGAATTGTACTTTAACTTTTCTTATTGCCAAAAATCATCAAATACCGTGATCGGTAAGTGTCGTTTATGTTTTGTTCGATTGAAATAACTTTCTATTTTTTCACGAGGTTCAGATGGAATTTCTTTTCCTTCTAAATAATCATCAATATGATCATACGTTACACCTAAAGCAATTTCATCGGGCACTGCAGGGCGATCCTCTTCTAAGTCAGCAGTTGGTATTTTCATATATAAGTGTTCTGGACAATCCAAGAGCTTTAAAAGTTCTTTTCCTTGTCTTTTATTCAGACGGAAAAGAGGAACAAGGTCTGCCGCACCGTCTCCAAATTTTGTGTAAAAACCTGTGATGGCTTCAGCTGCGTGATCTGTTCCAAGTACTACACCGTTATGCATAGCTGCAATCGAGTATTGAACCTTCATACGTTCACGGGCTTTTTCATTCCCTTTTGCAAAGTCAGTTAAGGTGATCCCTGATAGGTCTAACGCTTTTTTACTAGCCTCAACAGCATCTTTAATATTAACCGTATAGACTTTTGTTGGTTGAATAAAATTCAATGCATCTTGGCAGTCATCTTCATCAAACTGTACACCGTAAGGTAACCGAACAGCAATAAATGTATACGTGTCATTGCCCAATTCTTCGTTAAGTTCATCTACAGCCAATTGAGCAAGTTTCCCGGTTAAAGTAGAATCTTGTCCACCAGAGATTCCGAGAACCATGGATTTTAAAAAAGTATGTTTTTTCAAATAAGATTTTAAAAATTCAATCGTGCGACGTATTTCTTCTTTTGGATTGATGACAGGTTTTACTTTCAACTCTTCTATAATTTCTTGCTGTAAAGTTGACATTGGTTTTCCTCCTTAAGCGAAATTCATGTTATCGACGATTTCTTTGACCTCTTGAATATTTCGCATTTTATTGTCCCAACATTTTTGACTTAAATCGACTGGGTACTCTTCTGGGTTAAGTGAACGTTTATATTCATCCCATAGCAACTCTAAATTAGCTATCGCATAATCGCGCATTTCATTTAGAGTTGGATTGTCATATACGACTTGTCCTTTTTCAACGACAAGTGTATGAAGATCTACCGCTTCAAAGTTGGTTACGAATTTAGAGACAAATGTATGGACGGGGTGGAACATTTTAAGGCGTTCTTCAGAAGCTGGGTCTTCGTCATACATCGTGATGTAGTCACCTTCTGCCTTCCCATTCTCACGGTCAATAATGCGATACAACTTCTTACGACCGGGAGTAGTTACTTTTTCAGTTGTGGAAGAAATTTTAATCGTGTCCTCCATGACTGCTTCATCATTTTCAATTGAAACGATTTTATAGACAGCTCCTAGGGCAGGTTGGTCATAGGCAGTAATCAGTTTTGTACCAATTCCCCACATATCCACTTTTGCACCCTGGGCTTTTAAATTTAAAATTGTATATTCATCTAAATCATTTGATACGACAATTTTAGCGTCTGTATACCCTGCTTCGTCTAACATTCGTCGAGCTTCTTTTGAAAGGAAGGCAATATCCCCACTGTCCAATCGAATGCCCACAAAATTGATTTTGTCACCCAGCTCTTTTGCCACTTGAATTGCCGTAGGTACACCAATTTTCAATGTATTATATGTATCCACTAAAAACACACAGTCTTTGTGACGCTTCGCATAAGAATGGAATGCTTCATACTCGCTCTTATATGCTTGAACTAGCGAATGTGCGTGCGTTCCCGCAACCGGAATACCGAATTTTTTCCCAGCCCGTACATTGCTTGTTGCTTCTAATCCACCAATGATTGTTGCACGGGACCCCCAAATCGCAGCATCCATTTCTTGAGCACGACGCGTTCCGAATTCCATTACGGTATCCGTTTTAACAACTTGTTTAATACGACTTGCTTTTGTCGCGATTAAGGTTTGGTAATTTACGATATTTAATAGCGCTGTTTCAATTAGCTGTGCCTCTACAAGTGGCGCTTCAACTCGGATGATTGGTTCATTTGCAAAAACCAATTCACCTTCCACCATTGAATAAACATCCCCTGTGAATCGAAGGTCTTTTAGAAAATCAATAAAATCATCTTTATATCCCAATTCGTTTTTCAAATACGCTAAATCACTTTCGGAAAATCGGAAATCTCTTAAGTAATCCAGTACACGCTCTAATCCGGCAAACACAGCGTATCCATTACCAAAAGGCAAATTACGGAAAAATAATTCAAAAACAGCTTTTCGATTATGTATGCCATCCGCCCAATAAGCCTCGGCCATGTTAATTTGATATAAATCTGTATGCAACGCTAAACTGTCATCTGCATATGGAGACTTCACATTAATCCCTACTTCCACCTTCATAATTGACATAAGTATACACTATTTACCCTTTTTCATGCCCTATATAAACGCTTCGGATAAGGTTCGACATTTTAAGCATATTAAAAAGAACCGATAGCTTGTTGCCATCGGCTCATTGTATGTTGAATTATTGTCCACGTAATTGGTTTTGTGCTTGTTGAACTAATCGTTTAGTAATTTCTCCACCAACAGATCCATTAGCACGAGCTGTAGCATCTGGTCCTACTTGAACACCAAATTCTTGTGCAATTTCATATTTCAGTTGATCCAAAGATTGTTTAGCACCTGGAACCACAAGTTTGTTACTACCGTTCGAATTGTTGTTTGCCATATGACTCACCTCCTTGTGACTATTATGTTGTGCTATTTTCATTTTTTCATGCACGTTCATTTAAAAATATTTTAGACAACTATGAAATTTGAATTTCTTAGTTGTTAACCATAAATTGTATTCCGATTTCAACCAGCAACTTTTTTGGCGTTACCGGGTGATAATTTGTCGCAACTCTACCTTAATTTAGCGATTTCCCTTCATAATTTGGCGTTATATTCAATTAATATGGCGCAATCCATCAACAATTTGGCGTTACGCAAAAAGATACTATAAATCACTAAATTTCAACAACAACGAACGATACTACTTAACTTCCGTCCTTGATCATTATCTTGATCCAATCTCCATAGCAAAAAAACCATGAACTCAGGGTCCATGGAAAAGAAATTTTATGCTTTTTTTAAAAAAAGACTCACCTATTGGCAAGTCAGAGTTGTTGATATGGTACTTGATATTTTCCGCCTTCTACATCGGAATGATACATCGCTCTTAAAGCTGCATCTTTGTCGATATCAAGCTCGTCCATTAAATCGCGTAAACGCTTTTTAAGTTCTTCATTTTCTTTAACGAGTATCTTCATTTTTGATTTTACAAATTTCATATTGGGTAAACTCCTTTCACCAACAAACTGTTGTCTTAAGTATACCATTGATTAGTGAAATCCATGAAATACAATAAAAAAAGGCGAGAAAAATTGTTCATTTTTCTCCACCTATCTTTATGAACAGAACATCTTAGTATTAAAATGATCAAATCAAAAACATGGCAACAATCGTTGTTACTATTAACCCAATCGTTACCGGTAAAAGGTTTCTTCTAGCAAGTTCAAATGGGTCTACACCACAAATAGCTGCTGCTGGTATTAACGCCCATGGAACTAAAGTTCCTCCACCGACCCAGATTGCAGCAATTTGACCAAGAGCAGTTAAGGTTGCCGCTCCTGCCCCTATTGCTGTCGCAAAGATATTGGCTACAGATCCTACTAACGAGATTCCAGAAAATCCTGAACCATCTAAACCAGTGATTGCACCTGTCACGGCTAACGTGACTGCTCCAACCTCTTTACTTAACGGTACGACCGATGCAAGTGCTACACCGAGATCATTGACAATACCATGAGAACCTTTTGGTAATAAATCACCCACGATTGTTAAAAATCCTGAGTCTCCTAAATAGAAGAAAGCTGCAATTGGGATAACAGCTCCAAATACTTTAAATCCAAACTGAAATCCCTCTATTAAAAAAGAAGTCGTTTTTTCAAGTCCTTTATTCCCATGACTGACCATGGTGATGACTAACAATATGAATACTGCCGTACCTCCGATTAACGCTGTTGCATCGCCACCCTGTAACTTAAGAAGAGACATTGCCCAAACATCAATCGCAAATAATGCCGGGATAAATAAAGCAAAAAATCGTTTCTGTCTTTTTGATAATAAACTGTCTTGTTTATCTGTAGGTTCACTGATCGTTGAAACAGCTAAACCTGTTTCCATTGTTAAAGCACCTGACTTCAAATCCCTTTTTAAAAAATAAAAAGCCAGAACAGTCGTAACAATCCCCATAACAAACACTAATGGAATACTTGCTTGAATAACATCACTTACAGGCAATCCAGCAGCATCAGCTGTTAACTTAGGAGCACCTTGAATAATGAAATCTCCTGACAACGCAATCCCATGACCAAATAAATTCATTGCCATGGCAACACCAAGTGCAGGTAATCCTACCCGAATAGCTACTGGCAATAAAACCGCACCCATTAATGCTACAGCTGGTGATGGCCAGAAAAACCACGAAATGACCATCATCAAAATTCCAATCGTCCAGTAAGCAAGAGCTGGGGTTCGAATCAATTTTGAAAATGGGGATATCATGACATCGTTAATACCAGTGGTTGTTAAAGTTCTACTCATAGCTACAATGATTGAGATGACTAAAATCGTTGGGAGTAATTCGGTTATTGCATATATAAAGCTGTTGAAAATGCTACTAATTGACCCACTTAAAGAACCTGTAGCAAATAAAGCAATTAAAAAAATTCCCGAAATACTAATGAGCGTGGTATCTCGTCTCATTACCATAAACCCAATAATTAAGAATATGAAAACAACATACGTCCAATGCAGGGCTGTTAATTCAATGCCCACTTTCATCTTCTCCCTTCTGTACTCCTTTAATGAATGGGTAAATCACCCAAACGGTATGTACTATAGGATATGAGAATGGAAAAAAGGGACGTGAGGAATTTCAGCTCAATTATTATTCCGGACTAAAATAAAATTGAAACTTTGAGATTGGGTATTCGTCTAACTTGAATAATTAAGCATTACATAAAGGAGTTTATAATTTATGAGGAAAAATATTGTAACGATAATAACTGTGTTTTTAGGCTCTTCTTTTCTTTTTGGTTGCCAATCAGAAGACATCATCGAATTGGAAACAAAAAAACCTACCACTGAAATACGAGTAGAAGATTATTCTAATTTAATATTAGATGGGGAAATTACAAAAATCATCGTTTCTAAAACAAAAGGAGTTCATGCAACCGTTTTTGAAAAGGATGAAGTTATTGAAACATTTAAGAGGTTAATTTCAGGTGCAGTAAAAGAAAATGGCATAGTAAATATGGCTAATCCAGAGTTATATATAGATGTTGTTTATGAAAATGAAGATAAACAAAGTTTTTATTTATGGATAGGAGAAAAAGGGCAAAAAAGTACATTGATGAAAACGGATGATACACATACAATTTATACAATTTCAGAAGAAATGACTGATATGGTAATTGAATTAGATGAAAGTATTGACAATTGACCTCTAGTGAGAGGTCTTTTTTTATGCACTTCTTAGTGTCTCAAATTTACACAAATTGAATATAGAATGGAATGAATACTAAATTAATGTTATCCAAGATGGTTGGCTGAAATGAAAAAAGCGCACCTACAAAGTAGATACGCTTTTTGTATTTATAGAAGGCTTAAACCGTAGCTTTATCGCCTTTTTTAATTTGTTTGCTTCGTAATTGACCACACGCTGCATCAATATCTGCACCTTGTTCATGACGAACGCCACAGTTAATTCCTTTTTTCTTCAATGCATCGTAAAACGCACTGATGGCTTCAGGTGTACTTTGTTCGTATTGAGCATGTTCATCCACTGGATTGTAAGGGATTAGGTTGACGTACGATAAATGACGTTTGTTTTCTAACAACTTCGCTAATTTGACTGCTTCTTCTACATGATCGTTTACATCGCGAAGTAAAATATATTCGAACGTAATACGTCGATTGGTTTTCTCTAAATAGTAGTCAATTGCATCCATTAGTTTCTCGATTGGATACGCTTTATTGATTTTCATAATACGCGTACGTAACTCATTAGTTGGTGCGTGAATAGAGATTGCTAAATTCACTTGAAGACCTTCGTCCGCATAATCGTAAATTTTAGGAACAATCCCACTTGTTGAAACTGTGATATGACGTGCACCGATCGCTAAACCTTTTTGAGAATTCACTACGCTTAAGAAACTCATTAAGTTTGTATAGTTATCGAATGGTTCACCGATACCCATTACTACGATGTGGCTTACACGTTCTTCTTTTTTCACTGCATCTAAATGTTGTTGAACTTGCATGATTTGTTCTACGATTTCTCCAGAATTCAAATCACGACTCTTCTTCAGTAATCCACTCGCACAGAAACTACAACCAATGTTG
>JBFIXW010000065.1:0-10663 GCA_041605715.1 Paenisporosarcina sp. | reverse complement strand
TACTAACATATTTTGCATTCTTGCTTGTGATTTCGGTTCTGCAACTAAACTTAAGAATGCTTCACGTTCTAAATCAAGTAAGTATTGCTCATCCACGAATGTGCCGTACGGTACTTTTCCGCCAGCTAACACAAATGCTAATTTTTTTGCTATTTTCAAGTCATGTTCGCTAACAAAACCTGATAGGAATAAACCTTCTGCCCCTAAAAGTAATGCTGCATAACCTGACTCACCAGTTACAGGAATCTTTTCACGTAGTGGCGCTTTATAGTTTCCTTCATACAAGGCCAAAGCAGCTTGTTTCGCATCATAGATTAAATGGTCTGCATTGACACTAATTCCATCAGCGAAATTCAAGAAATTGTTTTCTCTTGCTTCTTCACCAGATGTTGAAACTTTCGCCATGGCAATTGTCTCAAACACTTTTGATGCAACGTATAGATAATCCGTATGAACACCGTTTGGTAAGCCTTTTAAATGTTTCATGTAAAGCTCTTTGTTTCCGCCTCCGCCTGGAATCAGACCTACGCCGACTTCTACTAAGCCCATATACGTCTCCATTGATGCTTGGATGTGTGCAGCTGGTAAACAAACTTCAGCACCGCCGCCAAGAGTCATGCCAAATGGTGCAGCAACGACAGGTTTAGAACTGTATTTGATTTTCATCATGGCATTTTGGAAAGATCGAACTGTGAAATCAAGTTCAAAAATATTATCATCTTGTGCTTCCATTAAGATCATTCCAAGGTTAGCACCGACACAGAAGTTCTTGCCCTGGTTCCCAATGACAAGCCCCTTGAAGTTCTTCTCAACTTCATCAACTGCAAAGTTAATCATTTGTAAAATGTCTAATCCAATCGCATTTGATTGTGAATGGAATTCAAGAAGTGCGATTCCATCTCCCAGGTCTATTAAACTCGCACCTGAATTCTTTTTAATAACACCATGTTTCTTTTTATATCGTTTAAGATTAATTACTTTTTCATTAGTTGGAATCAATTCGTATTCCGTTCCATTGAAGAAATAAAGATCTCCATCTTGTTCAAAATAGAATGACTCATGACCACTATCTAATAGGGATTGAACGAAGTTAGGAATTTCCAATCCTTCAGCCTTCATTCTTTCAACTGACTCTTTCACACCTAATGCATCCCAAACTTCAAATGGTCCCTGTTCCCAACCAAAGCCCCACTTCATAGCGTTATCGATTGCTACTATATCGTCAGCAATTTCACCATATAGTTTTGCTGAATACACAAGTGTTGGAGCCAAAATACTCCATAATAACTCACCTGTACGATCATTAGCATAAGTAAGCGTTTTTACTTTAGCAGCTAACCCTTTTTGTTGTTTTGCCATTTCTAATGATGGTGTTCTCAACTTTTTAACAGGTTCGTATTCCATTGTTTCTGTATTTAGCTCAAGAATTTCTTTGTCTTTCTTCAAGAAGAAACCTTGACCTGATTTTGCTCCTAACCAACCATTTTCTAGCATTTTGTTTAACACCGGAGGTAATTCAAATACTTTTTGTTCTTCTCCAGTTGTTTGGTCATATACATTTTTCGCGACATGGCCGAAAGTGTCTAAACCGACTACATCTAATGTACGGAATGTTGCTGATTTCGGTCGACCAATTGCTGGACCTGTTACCGAATCTACCTCACCTACTGAGTATCCTCTTGCTAACATTTCACGAAGTGTAACCAGTAAACCATAAGTTCCAATACGATTCGCAATAAAGTTCGGTGTGTCTTTCGCAAGCACAACGCCTTTACCTAACTTATCTTCACCAAATGATTTCATGAACTCTACGACTTCAGGAAGTGTTGTTTCTGCTGGTATAACTTCTAGCAATTTTAAATAGCGCGGTGGATTAAAGAAATGCGTTCCAAGGAAGTGCTTTTGGAAATCATCTGAACGGCCTTCACTCATTGCGTTGATGCTAATACCCGATGTATTTGATGTCACAATCGTTCCTGGTTTGCGAACAGCATCAATTTTTTCATATAATCCTTTTTTAATATCTAAGTTTTCAACAATTACTTCGATAATCCAATCTACATCTTTCAACTTTTCTAAATCATCTTCAAAGTTTCCAGCTGTAAGCAAAGCTAGATTTTTCTTAGAAGCTAATGGAGCAGGTTTTTGTTTTAGTAATTTAGTAAGTGCAGTTTGAGCTACACGATTTCTTGCTGCCGAATTTCCCTTTTCATCCTCTGATAAATCTCGAGGTACCATATCTAATAACAATGTAGGAATACCGATATTTGCTAAGTGTGCTGCGATGCCAGAACCCATAACACCCGATCCTAAAACTGCCGCTTTTTTAATTTGAAATGACACTTGAAAACCTCCTCATCAAATTCTTGAATGAATACTCATTCATTTTTATAACAAAAAAAATAGAAACACCATCTATGAATCTAATACTAGATCATTTTTTCTTTTTTCGCAATATTTAAATGACAAAACAATTGGTAAAAAATCTCGATTCATAATTTTGTTAATTCGAGAAATCTGACCTTAAAAGCAAAGTATAACTTTCATATAGAAATATAGGTAATCGTTAAATTTTAGACAACATATTCATTTTATTGAATGATTTTGAGGTCCACTACATTCCTGCTTAAAAATAATCGTGTTTCAATGACGAGTTAACTTGGGACATGAGACGCTTTTTCATAGGATTTATATGCTAGTAAACATTTATCAATCAAACTGACACTTTTATCAATCAAACTGGAGATTTATCAATCAAACTGAAGATTTATCAATCAAAATCATGCTTTTATCAATCAAACATGTCTCATAGCCTAGTTAACTAGGTGAACTCCAATCGAACTGCCTCTTCATCACGCTTATTACTGAGAAAACCTATACAATTTTTGTGTAAAAGTTTATGAGTTCTTCTTTACGTGAAAAATTTCGTGTAAATCTTTCTCATACCAATTATTTTATGAATGCCTAATGAGTATTATGCATAGTTATTCTAAGTTTTTTAAAAGTAATGGATGTCGTATACATGGATAGATATCGCGCATACTATTTCAGACTTTAAAGGAGGTTTTATTCGTGAATTTATTTTCTCAACCAGCTGATCAACAAGCTATGTACCCAGAACCACCAAAAATGGTGTCTTCCAAGGACCTCTTATACTTAAGCGATATGTTGTCATGGAATTTACTAGCATCTAAAAAAATGGACTGGGTCGCGCAAACATGTCAGCTTCCCGACATTAAAAAAGAGTGTGAAGCTGCTCAACAGATGCATACAAAACATTATGATGAGATTTTAAAATTCTTAAAACAAAACGAAGGAGGTCCGATGTCGTGAATAAATCAACCGTTCAAAATACAGAGACTCCTTTTGCAGAAACTCCAGAGTTAAATGATCGAGATTTAATTAGCGATGCTTTGTCTATGGAAAAGCATTTATGTAGTGCCTATGAAACAGCGACTCAAGAAGCGAGTCATGATGCACTTTATCAAATGATTTTTTCTCAATTACGAGATATTTCAAAACAACAGAGAAACTTTTATGAACTTCAATTTAAACATGGTTGGTATGCACTGACTCCTGCTGATTCGAAAGAAATTCAACAAATCGTTCAACAATACCAGGGATATAAACAGCAGCTTCAATAAGGAGTACAAAATGCTATTCTTACAATGAAATACCATGTAAACTGTTCCTAAAGACTAAGGAGGAACAAATACATGAAAGCTATTTCTACTATGGAAGAATTTAACCAAATTATATCTAAGGATGAGGAAGTCATCGTTAAATTTACTGCGGGATGGTGTCCAGACTGCACAAGAATGGATATGTTTATCGACCCAATAATTGAAGAGTTTAAACAATATACATGGTTTGAAATCAATCGTGATGAACTGCCAGAAGTTGCCGAAAAATATGATGTTATGGGCATTCCAAGTTTATTGATTTATCAAAATGGTGACAAAAAAGCGCATTTGCATAGTGCAAACGCAAAATCACCTGAACAAGTAACTGATTTTTTACTAAGTCAAAACGGGTAGCCCTTGTGCCTACCCCTTTTCGTATTTCTCTAAGAGGTGCTTATCTTCTTTATAGGGTATACATTCGTCAAATACGAAATGTTATACTATAAAAAAAGACCAATGAGGTGCTAAATGACACAGAATATAGAAATTCATGAATTAAAAGAACAGATTAAATATTATCAAACGATTATTCGAAATACAGCTACTCCTATTATTCCATCTGTTTTACCAAGTACCATTTTAGTACCAATTGCTGGTCATTTATTTAAAGAGCGTTTTGATGGACTACGTACCAATACATTGACATATGTTGCTGAACATCGTGAAACTGAAAAAGCAATTTTTGATTTTACAGGTGTTACAGTGGAAAACATTTCATCATTGGATTACAACGAATTAACAACTGAAATTTTACAACTAAACAATTCGTTAAAATTAATGGGAATTCGACCGATCTATGTTGGATTTAATCCTCGTTTTGTTCGAGAGATGGTTCATGCTGGAATTCAAGTAGAATTAGAGACATACATATCTTTCAGGGCAGCAATGCAAGTTTTAGTAAAAGAAAACAACCACTCGGTTAACACTAATGTTTAAGAGTTGGTTGTTTTTTTAAATCCATTATCTACACTTATAAAGAATTCCTAAATAGACTAATGTGCACCTTCCTTATGAAACTACACCTAAATTGTATAAAGTATTTGCACGTGATTAATAACTAACAAAAGATTTTCTTTCATAATTTGTAGCAAATTCTATTTGACCTTGTGGGTACTTTTTTTCTGAAGGCATAAATGTTGATGTTCTTCGTAAAATAACAGAAGCGCACTTTAAAGACATAGTCTTATTATTGAGGTGATATTATGCGAGTTCAATTAAATTTTGAAGGTTTCTCTCAATATGATACGTCCATAAATGAAAATTATCATGCATCAGCTTGTGGTCCTGTAACAGCATGGAGTATTCTACGTTTTTGGATGCCAAAATCATGTCCTTATCAAATTGATCAGTTATATGGGTTACTCGGTGGTACGCGAATTGGTTTATTTACTTGGCGTTTCAAAAGGAATTTACGCAAATTGCTAGGTCCAGATTGGACTATAGAAGCTTGTACAATTCAAGAGGTTAAATCACAATTACTAGTTGGAAATCCTGTTGCTTGTAAGTTTGATCGATATTTTGGATTGCGATGGTTTAGCAAATTCGAATTTGCTTATCATTGGGTACCTATCATTGGGTTTGAAGAAAAAGAAAATGGCTTAACACTCATTCTTCATGATAACGGTGGAAGAAATCGTGCTAGCCAAATTCGTCATGTGTCTTATGAAGATAATAGAGATATATTAACTTTTGTTAAAATGGCACCTCATACTAACTTGCTTGAATAACAGATAGAGCTCGTTTAAGGGATGAATAACTTCCTACTTTTCCGAAATCTAATCCTAAATGGACAAGTGTTTGCGCAATTGTTGGAGATATACCACTTACCGTCCCTTTCACACCTAGCAATGACAATGCATCTAATAAGCTAAATAATTGTTGGGCTTCGAATGTATCAATTGTCTGAACGCCAGATAAATCGATAATAAGATGTTTAATTTGTAAACGTGCCGCCTCTGTTAAAGCACGCTCTTGTAAAACACGTGACCTTTCGGCATTCATTGAACCGATCAAGGGTAAAACAGCAATATCATCATTGATGGAAACGACTGGCACAGATAATTCGACAACCATTTGTTGAGAGAAGGCTAGTTGCTCTTGGTCATGTCGCACAAAGGGTACACTAAAGAAATAAACCACATCATTTATGGAACTATCTAATACATGGATAACATCATAGAGTTCGATTGCACTTAGATTTAACTGTTGAGATTCATATTTAATAACACTGCCTATCGTGTTTCGATAATGAGGTACTTCTCTTAACATCATATCAATTGAAACATCACGCATTTTTGATGTATATGCCCCAGTTTTTTCTCCCCACTCTTTTAATACAAAGACCCTCTGTTCTTCAGTCATACCTAAACAGGCTCCATATAATTCGACTAATTCAACTCGCAAAGGATATAGGTCTAATTCAACACGTTTCAATTCTGGATATCTAGCATTTTGTTCTTCTGTAATAATACGTGCTAATTCTTTAGATTGTGCTATTATACAATCTTTCATATGCATGAGGTGTGCTACTCTTTCCAAAACAATTCCTCCAATATTAAATCGAGTATAATGATCGAGCATGTCGGCTTGTCAGCCCAAAGCCCGCTTCTTCAAGTGCATGTACATGTTTTTCGTTATAAATTGGTATTAGCAAATCGTCTAATTCAATCGGTAAATCCATTTCACAATGGATGGTCGCTAATTTTTTGGATAGTCGTAACATATCCAAGTTCTCTTGAATTTTCTTTTGTTGTCCTGGCTTTAATTCCCCTATCGCGTCAATAACGCCTTCAACAGATCCATATGTTTGAATTAATTGTAAGGCACTTTTAGGACCAATTCCTTTTACACCTGGATATCCATCACTGGAATCTCCCATGAAAGCTTTTACATCAGCAAATACAGATGGTTCGATTTGATATTCTTCAAGGAACCGCTCATAAGTAAATTCATCATAGATTGAATATCCTTTCTTCGTAAAGGCAATTTTGGTAGTGGGAGTCAACAATTGAAGTAAGTCTTTATCGCCACTTATAATGGTAATATTTGCATCATTTTGCCACTTAAATGCCATTGATCCAATTAGATCATCTGCTTCCATACCTACTTCACCAAAATTTTGCCAACCTAGCATTTTAGAAATGTCTTTCGCCATATCAAATTGAGGAATCATTTCTTCAGGTGGTGCAGGACGGTTTGATTTATAGCCGTCGAATAAGTCATTGCGGAACGTATGCATGCCCATATCCCAACATACCGCCATATGTGTAGGTTGCATCATTTGTTTAGCGGTTAACACATGTCTAGCAAATCCTTGCACACCGTTTGTTGGTACACCCTGTTCATTTCTTAGAAATTGGCCAAACACGGATGTTGCAAAAAAAGATCGAAATAAAAGAGCCATACCATCTATCAGTAATATATGAGGTTTATTTGTATGTTCATTCATCATTGCACATCGTCCTTTCACTTACTTACTATCTATTCGTTATTATAACAAAGTAAACTCAACATAATTTAAGAAGTTATCAAAGCTCGCTTAAAAATTGCAGTTTTTGGGTATAAAGAGATAGATAATACTGATTGGGGATACAACTCGTGGATATTCATAACGGCTCTGTTTATTGGCCATTAACCTTACCAAATAAAAAAATAAGACAAGCTCCAGATAAGTTAGAAAAATACGATGTCATCATTGTTGGTGGTGGCATTTCTGGATCGTTAACCGCCTTAGCCTTTGTTGAAGCGGGATTAAAAGTTGCTGTATTGGATAAAAGACAAATGTCTACTGGTAGTACTATGGCGAATACCGGCTTGCTCCAATACTCTAATGATATTATGCTTCATGAATTAATTGATCAAATTGGTGAAGAAGAAGCCGTCCGTTTTTATCAAATATGCTATGAAGCTGTTAATCAGTTAAAAATGATAGCTAAACGTCTTCCATCTGCAGCCGATTTTATTATGCGACCAAGTATTTGTTATGCAAGCACTGAAAAAGATGTACCGAAACTAAAAAAAGAATACGAATCGTTGAAGAAACATGGCTTTCCTTGCGATTACTGGGAACAAGAAGAGCTTTCTAAGCATATGACATTTTCTAAAGCTGGTGCTTTAGTTACATATGATGACGCTGAAGTTAATCCTTATAAATTTGCAAGTGGTGTCCTTGATATTGTTGAAGAAAAAGGTGGGCATTTGTTTGAATTTGTAGAGGTTCAAGATGTTTTCACCATAGAGGACTGCATATCGATAAGAACTCCCGTTGGTGAGTTTAGCTCGAATCATATTATCTATACAACTGGATATGAAACCGTTCCTATTGGAAAACGAATTGGAGCTGACATCAATCGCTCCTACGTAATGGTAACGAAGCCTCTGGCTGAATTTACTCATTGGCATGAGCAAGCACTGATTTGGGAAACGGCTCGGCCCTATCTGTATGTTAGAACAACTGCTGAAAATCGAATTATCATTGGAGGATTAGATGAGGAAATTGCACAAGCTCCTCAATTAGACTTAATAGAGGAACGCGGTGACATTTTACTAAAAAAATTACAGGATTTGTTTCCTCAATATAACCTTGAAACGGATTGCGTTTACGGTGCAACCTTTGGTGAATCCATGGATAATTTGCCTTTTATAGGACAACACCCTACAAAGGAAAAGCACTATTACTTACTAGGTTACGGTGGCAATGGGACGGTGTATAGCATGTTGGGTTCCCATATTTTAAGGGATTTAATCATGACTGGCCATCATCCTGATGCACATTTAGTTGAGCTTAACCGAAAAAATGGTGTGAAATAGTGAAAAGCAGACTCCAAGTTTGAACTGGAGTCTGCTTTTAAGTGTGTACAACTTACTGAAAGGCTACAATCATTTGTAACTCGTCAATGTAATATTCGATTATTTTAGCTAAACTGTTTTATTGATTTTTCAAGCTCTAATGATGTTTTACGTAAATTTTCCATCGTATATTCAAGTGTTTGAACAGATTCAACTTGTTGGTCCGTAGAAGTTGCCACTTCTTGAGTTGAAATGACTGCTTGATCAACTAATGACTTAATGACTTCAGTAGATGCTAATAATTCTTCTGAACTAGCTGAAAGCTCTTCAGTAACTGCTGAGACATCTTGAATCTCATTATTCACATGGTTTACAGAAGTTAACACTTTTGATAATGAATGACCGATATTCTCAACCGAATCTGAACCGGCTTTTACTAGAGATACGGATTTTTCAATCTCCATTAAAGCTTCGACAGTTACATTTTTAAAGCTTAATATATGTGCTGAGACTGTTGCTGCTGACGTTCGTGATTGTTCAGCTAATTTTTTTACTTCATTAGCTACAACAGCGAACCCTTTTCCGTACTCCCCGGCTCTTGCTGCTTCAATTGAAGCATTTAATGCCAACAAATTCGTTTGATCGGTGATGTCTGATATCACATGGATCGTTTCTTCAATTGCAGAGTATTCACTAGCTAGTTTATTAATTAATTTTTCAGTAGAAATAACTGAACTTTCTACTTCTTCAATCTGAATTACGACTGATTTGGATTGGTCATTGCTCATTTGAACTAATTCCATCATTTCGTTTGAAGATTCAGCTACTGTTGTAGAGGAATCAGCAATACGTTGAATACCAATCGTCATTTCTTCCATTGCTTGTACAGCTTCATCGTTTGAATTTTTTTGATGTTCACTACCTTTTGCAATGGAGTAAATATTCGTCGTAATTTCGTTGTTAGCATTCTTAACAGTCTCGATAATTTCATCTAACCTTTTAGCTTCTGATAACACGGAAAGAGTAGACTCTTTTGTTTGTTTTAAAATGAAATCTAATTGATCAATAGCCAATAAGTAGTGATGTGTTAATAAGTGAATTTCATCATTACCAGGCGATTGAATAAAACGAACTTCATCAGCCGCAGCATTAACTTTTCCATTAGCAAGTAATTGCACTGACTTTGTTAAAGTTGAAATAGGAGCCAATCTTTTCTTAATATAAACATTAATAATAACAAGTATTCCAGCCATAATAACTAAAAGAATAATGGATATTATAGGTAAAATCGACTTGATGACTCCGTTTTGAATTGCGCCGACATTAGTTGCAGCAATATCAACTCCTAGGATACCTAACACTTCACCATTTTCATCTTTAATTGGTGCAAATGCCGATAAATATTGGCCATAATCTGGATCGTCGACTAAAGACGTACTATCGGTTTCTCCTTTTAATGCGTTCTTTATATCTGAAATAGTGGTAGCAGTAGTTTCTGTTCCAATTGGAGCCGCGATTTCATCGCCTTCCGGCATTCCATCAATTAAAATTTCTAAACTTGAATCTGTCGCTTCAAGTGTGTAAACATACATAGCATCCGTTTTTTCACGATAATCATTTAAATTGTTTCTTATTGTCCAATAGTCAGCGGATTCACTTTTATTCGTAATGAATTCTTTGTATATGTCTTTATCAATATCTTCTGCAATGAGTTGTGCAGTCTGGATACCTTGAGAGCGAATGGTTTGTTCAACTGCCGATTTTGTTGTGAAGTATAAAAAAGCAAGAAATATCATAAGTAGTACTAAAATTGCTATTCCTAAGAAAAAAATAATTTTCGAACTTAATTTACGTGGTTTCAATATGGTGCCCCCTATTTATTTGCTATTGGTTATATCGGCTTAGAATAGGATAGATTTATAGATGGAATTTTGAAAGATAAAAAAATATTAGCAAAACTACAATAACTGTTTGTGAATGATTTTTTTACAAATCAAAATGAATATATGAAACCCTTACACATCAAAAAAACGAGTATAAAATCTTTTCGATTTCATACTCGATTTACTATTCTATCTTCATTATTTCTCCACTTCATCTAAACGACTTATTATCTGAAGTCTACTTCTATTTAGACGGTAATACTTACTTTACTAGAATAGATAGGTTTTCCTGTTTCATTTTTCAAGTGT
>JBFIXW010000064.1:0-10724 GCA_041605715.1 Paenisporosarcina sp. | reverse complement strand
TACGGTATGAGTGGGCTTTCACGAATTGCATTAGCTCTAGTTATAATTGGTGCACTTAACTGGGGATTGATTGGACTTTTTCAATTTGATTTAGTTGCAACATTATTTGGTGGTCAAGATGCATTCTTATCTAGGGTAGTCTATGGTCTTGTGGGAATTGGAGGTCTCTTAAGTCTAGGTCTATTATTTAAGCCAAATGAAGAGATCGACACGGTGACAAACCGACATTCATCTTTATCCAATCCTACTTTAAGGACAGAGTTCGGTGAGGAACCGGATTTTACAAAAGAGCAGAACGTTAAATTGAAAAAGAAGAATAATGGTATGGATAATGTAAATTAATTGTAACAAAAAGACAGCTATCTGATTCAGGAGACTGAATGTGTCAAAATAGAAATCAGTTAGAAGAGTTTGATTCGATTCTGAATTAAACTCTTTTTTTCAAGTATTTAAATCATTGAGTGTATTCTATCGACCAATTATTTGTGCTACTTGTGGATCAGAAAATCGGATTACATTCCGTTCAAGCTGATACCTACCGCTGGTTTTATTTCAACAATTAGTTCATTTTTACTTATAGTATCTTCACGTTAATTATCGTAGCAGGTCTCATAGCCATGCTTATTCAAGCATAATTTATAAAGTATAGTTCTGATGAAACAAAAACGAATATTGCGATTTAAAGCTACTATAATACTGTTAGTTTTCAATGATAAAAACACATATTATATTTACAAATATCAGTTGATTGGAGTGAAGGCGGCGTCTCCGCCGGAATTAGCACGAAATGATGACCCTGGACTGAGCATCGCGAGTGAAGCGGCTGAAGTTGTGCCCGCGGAAAGCGTCCGCCACAATGGAAATCCACATTGTGTAATGATCTACAATTTAAAACTCCCGAGAATACAGTATTCTCGGGAGTTTTTTCATCAAATTATGGGTCAAACTGGGGGACGAATCGCTACTGTAGTTTGAGATTCCGTAGGATCTCCTGCTAAAACTGCACTCACTTCGCTACTAACTATACTTACAAACCCAATAACAAATAATAAAATTAATGTTTTTTTCATATCTAACACTCCTTAGAAAATGTATTTTACTGCTTTTTCATATTTACCTTCGTTTTTATAATACTCCGCAAGAATTTTACTGAAGTATCGATAAAACTCTTTTTGTTCGTCAGCCTTTTCTATAGAAGGAAGTATCTTTTCTTCTAAGAAAGTCATGGCTTTTTGTTTTTTATCATTTAAAAGAAACAAATAGTACGATGAATAAAGTTGGTAAGGCGAGACTTTCATTTCTTTTGCTTCTTTATTTAATAAAGTGAAGCTGATTTTACTATCATCCCATTTTTCTAGTTTGAACTCGGTCAAAGCTAAATTATATAAACAGAGAAGATAGTTTTCGGTTCTTTCTTGGAAGATGACCGCGCTTTTCTTGAAGTAATGCAAAGCTTGTTCATAATCACCCATACGATGTCTTAAATCACCAATGTTGTGATAAATATGAGGCAACAGGGCAGTCTCTTTCAGCATTTCTGTGTTCCTTACGAGATGTTGATAATTATCCAAAGCCTCATCATAGATTTTGGATTGTGAGTAATTAATGGCTAAAGACATTTGAACATGGAGAATTCTTTTAAAATTGAATTGATCTTTGAAGAAGTTCAATGCTTTCTTTCCATAATTAATCGCATGACCGGATTGATACATATACCCTTTAACCAGTGCAAGATGATAATAGATTTCTCCTTCAAATGTATTTGTTTCATAATACTCTTGAAGTATTGCCGAGATTTTCTCATCCGCTTCCTCATATTTCCCCCTTAAGATTAAAAATATCCCACTAAAATAGGAAAGTAAATAGCTTTCATGTTGGGAAAAATTTTGTCGTTGAGCATTGAGCCATTTTATCTGTTCATCGGCAAAATCTAGGTCTTTAGTGAACAAGTAATATCTTAATTTGTAAATTTCGTATAGGTAGATGTGTTTGGTGAAAGGTACCATTTCTTTATATACCTGTATCTCTAGAAAAGTACTCGCTGCTTTTTCTGTTTCAAGATAGAGCATATTTTGAAGTAACTGGTTAAGTAACTCCTCAACTTTCACTTCACTTTCTTCCACATCGTGCATGTCAATTTCTAGACGATTGAGCACCAGTCTGATGGTCTCAACATTGGCTTCCTTGCTATTGTTCTCTATCTTACTCAGATGTGGCACCGAGCATATTCCATCAGCAAGTTCGCTTTGTGTCATCTTTTGCTTTGTCCGATGATATTTAATTAATGATCCTATTTGCATGTCTTCACCTACTCACAAAGTTTGTAGACTCATTATACGTAGAGTTGTCTATTTTCTCAATTTTTAATAAATTAGCAGAAAATTATAATTTAGCTATTTACACCGGTTTTTTTAATGATTCTAGATTAATTTTCCCAATAATTAAAATATGGTTTGTATGCTAGATTTGGTTTAGCAAAAATAATACACAATAAAAAGGAGCACACAAGTGAACAAGTCGAAAAAAATCTTGATGAGCGTCTTACTTACAGCAAGTCTAGCAGTGCCAACTGTTGGTGTAAATGCAGCAACAACTAGCAATAGTGACGAGAAATTCCGAGTTTATGTGGAAGCCTCCGATCTATCAACTAAGTCTTCACTTAAAGGAATATATAAAACACGTTGGGAATTAACTGCAAATGGTTTCTCAACAGAAATGAACGACAAACAATTTGCCGCAGCACAAAAGAACAAAAATATTACGGTGACAAAAGTTCAACAAGTTTCCCTTGATACGAATATTCGAGCGAACCAGTTCGAAGCTACTGCTGGTGAATACCCCTCTCATCAAACCCCTTGGGGAATTAAAGCAATCTATAACAATAGCAGTCAAACAACAACATCTGGTGGACAAGGTATTAACATTGCAGTCCTTGATACTGGCGTTAACGTAAATCATTATGATTTAGAAAATACAGTTGAACAATGTAAAGACTTTACGCAAGCCACTTCATTAGTTAACGGGGCATGTAATGATGCACACGGACATGGTACGCATGTTGCTGGATCTGCACTTGCTGACGGAGGTAGTGACGGTGCTGGAATTTATGGTGTTGCACCAGATTCGGATTTATGGGCATATAAAGTTCTTGGTGATAATGGATCAGGATACTCAGATGATATCGCAGCAGCGATCCGCCATGCTGCCGATCAAGCTTCCTCAACAGGAACTAAAACCGTCATCAACATGTCTTTAGGTTCTGCTAGTAGCGATAGTTTAATTGCAAGCGCAGTAACGTACGCATTCAACAAAGGTGTTCTTATTGTAGCGGCAGCAGGAAATGAAGGTCCTTTTCAAGGATCGATTGGTTACCCTGGAGCACTAGTAAATGCAGTAGCAGTTGCGGCACTTGAAAATGTTCAACAAAACGGTACATACCGAGTTGCTAACTTCTCTTCTCGTGGGTATGCATCTACAGATGGAGACTATTACATTAACCAAGGAGATGTAGAAATTTCTGCACCCGGTGCTTCGATTTATTCAACTTGGAATAATGGTGGTTATAACACAATCAGCGGAACTTCTATGGCAACACCTCACGTTACCGGTTTAGCTTCAAAGCTTTGGTCTCAAAATCCTAACTGGTCAAACGCAACATTACGTGCCAACTTACAAAATCGTGCGAAGAATTACGATATTAAAGGCGGTTACGGAGCAACAACTGGTGACGACTATGCTTCAGGTTTCGGATTTGCACGTGTTCAATAATTATGAAACCACATACTAAAAAGAGTTATCGATTGCCTTTTTATAGAGGCAATTAATAACTCTTTTTTCTAATTGCTAATTGAATTTTTTATTAGCAATACTCTAAATGATACGGTTCTAAATGCCCCTTCTATTTCATGATTTAAATGGACTAAATGATAGAACATGACTTTTGCCCAAAATGATTCTAGGTCCATTCAACCCTATTTTTCGTTTACGAATATTTCGTGTCACAAAGGACTTGTATTCTTTTTTAACAGGTATATAATTCAAAGCGTAACAACAAATTTATGAAAATATGCGGAGATTAATATGCGTCCATATAACGAAAAAATAAGTATATATAATGGCATGGCGTCGACTGTGGCGATGAATTTTTCAAATAACTTTTTTCCAATATTTGCGATTACCATTTTAAGCGCGACGAATTATCAAGTCGGGTTAATCAGTTCTCTTCCCCCTCTCATGGCATTGCTTATGACGATACCGGCTGCAATCTTACTTAATAGGGCTCACGAACATAAGAAGCTTGTCGCACTCTCCATTCTGTTAGCGAGAATTATGTTTTTGTTTATCGTTGTAGTCGTTTATATTCCTTCCGAATCGATGCAAGGTTGGGCATTTCTAATTATTGTCGCTTTAATGAGTGTACCGAATACTGTCGCCAATATTGGGTGGCAAACATTAATTAGTGGCATGATTAGTGAATCAAGACGCGGGGAATTCTTTAGTGATCGAAATCGTTTATTAACAATGGTTGGATTAGTTTCAACCTTAGTTATTGGGATTGTGATGAAAGATCAATCTAATAATGTAACGGCATACCAGATTTTGTTTGCCATCGCGTTTGGTTTCGGATTACTAGAAGCTTTCATTTTGATGAAGCATGAAGAGCCACATACTCCTGGAAGCGGTCCATTGGTTAAAAAGAAATTAATGGAATGGTCCATTTTTAAACACTCAAGTTTTGTGTGGTTTTTAGCGGCTGCGTTATTCTTTAATTTTGCGTGGCAAATGGCGTGGGGAATTTTCAACATATACCATGTTCGAGTTGTGGGTGCCACTATCTTTTGGATAAGTATGTTTTCGGTGGGCAATATGCTTATGCAAATTTTGACGTTCCCTTTGTGGAAAAAATGGGCTGAGCGAAAATCAAACGTTCGTGTATTTGTTTATGCAGCTATCGGTATGGCGAGCACGCCATTTTTGACCGTGTTATCGACCAATTTGTATTACTTAACAATCGTACAAACTATGTCCGGCTTCTTCCTATCTGGCGTGGTCTTGCTGTTGTTTAACCTTTTACTTGAACAGTCTCCTGAGGCGTCAAGAACCTACTGTATTACTACATACAATGTATTGTTAGCGCTCGTTGCATTCCTTGCACCTCAAGTTGGTATCTGGTTATTAAATTCTTGGGGTGTTGAAACAGCGATGTACATAAATTCAGGGTTGCGTTTGCTCAGTGCTGGCTTGTTCTTTGTAGTGTATATGCTCTATGGTCGAGAACCGAAAGAATCTGTATTATAGTTAAATTACAGTGAATATTTAAAAAGGCAGAAGATTAGGCATGGAGCCCATTCTTCTGCCTTTTTTAATGGATGTTTTGGCTTAAACAACATCTTTGTATAAATGAATCCCTTGATACTGATTTAGTAACACATCTAATTGTTGGCTACACTTTACAACTGTAGGATGTGTTCGACCATACCGTTTTGCTATCATGATCATTTCTTTCTTTTTAATGTTTATGAGCATCAATGTCACGCTTCTCTTACTCAATGACTTCATTTTCATATTCCCATCCCCCATACCAAAATGTTTTTTTGATGCATGTAATTAAGGAAATAAATTGGGTTACAAATTGCAGAGAAGTGTTTCACAAAGAAGTATTTAGCATTAAGATCAAATGTCTTTTTACTTATCATTATTATATGATTTTATGACCCACATATCAATATATAGTGTATTATTTTTATTTCGACACAATATGTTGTATTACAACTTATTTTGCAAGTAATCCTCTTATAGAGTTAGACCATATATATTTTCGATCCAACTGATTTTTCACTTTGCGATAGTCCTTGGGTTTAAATACAATATCAAGATCATAATCCTCTAAATATAGTTCCTTTGTTTTTCAGCCGTATTCAATGAACGAGTTAGTTAAGACATTCACACTCATAAAATAACCTCCTCTTTCGAGCACATTTCCTACCTTTGTTGGCTAATGCAGATCAATGAATTTTGTCAATTATGACTTTTTCATAATAACCCTCGCTTATTGGACATACATATAAGCAATGCTGACTTGCATGTAATTCTCTTAAAGGTGGATAAATCTTGAAAAAATATGTCATTCTATTCTCACTGTTTGTTTTCCTCGGTGGTTGTGAGGAATCCTCTTCCATCGATTTTAATGTTGAAGTTGAACCAGTTACCCATGCTATGGAAATTGAACCGATACTACTTAAAAAATTGGACAAACCTATTGTTAAAAATGCCAATCTAGTTGCTATTGGTGATATTCTTCTCCATCAACCCGTGTACAAAGATGCGGTAACTCCTAAAGGTACTTATGATTTCTCTCCTATGTTTACTCAAGTAAAACCTTTGTTAGAGAGTGCAGATATTGCAGTGGCAAACCAAGAAACAATGATTGGCGGAAAAGAATTAGGACTCTCTAGTTATCCCCTATTCAATAGTCCTTTTGAAATTGGCGATGCTTTAAAAGATGCGGGGATAGACATCGTGACACTTGCGAATAACCATACGATGGATAAGGGTGAGCAAGCCATTCAAAATGCCTTATCTTATTGGAATCAAATACAGATGCCGTATACAGGAGTATTTCAGTCATTTGAAGATCGAGTAGAAATTCGAACGTTGACGAAAAATGATATTACATTTGCTTTTTTAGCCTATAGCTACGGAACGAATGGCATGCCAGTTCCAGAGGATAAGCCATTTTTAATTAACCTAATTGATTTACCTCTCATTCAACAAGATGTTTATAAAGCCAAGGGATTATCAGATGTTGTTGTGGTTTCGATGCATTGGGGAAATGAGTACGAAAGTTTACCAAGTACCTCTCAACTTGAACTCGCTCGCGAATTATCAAATATGGGAGTGGATATCATTATTGGCCACCATCCACATGTATTGCAGCCGATGAATTGGATTGAAAGACCTGATGGTTCTAAGACTTTTGTGATGTATAGTTTAGGAAATTTTTTGTCTGGACAGATTGGGTTAGATAGACGAATTGGAGGGATTGGAGGGATTACAGTAACTAAAAAAATCTTTCAAGGTAAATCTACTATCACATTAAACAAACCAACCTTCATACCTACTTACACCCATCATACAAATAATCGTGACTTCGAAATCATTCCAATGGATGTGTTAACAGATGCCCAATTAATTGATCACACACAATATACTGAGTCGACTCAGCATCATATGGCAACCTTTATTGATGAACTTTTGATTGAGAATAGCCTTTATTTAAATAAACGAAAAGTCTCAATAAAGGTAGAAGGATTTGAGTGAATATGAAATGGAAAAACACCTTGGTTGGTATGGAGATACAGGATCCCTGCTTCAGATGAAAAAGGCTTGTAGGAGACATCTAGCACTTGGTGTAAACCGAAGGCAGTTGTGGCCGTAATAACTTCATCTTTAGTTACAATTAAGTCATGTTTGGTTGCTATTTTTTGGAGTTGGTAGTGATAATCGATTTTACGTTCAACAAGTGTATACTGAATTTTAGCGTGGTGGTCATCCTTCAACTGGCAGCCCTCCTTTTCCATCATGGTACAAGAGTTTTACAGGTAAATGAAAGTGATAAGGTTGGAAATTAGAAAATTGCTCCTTGCACCCATTATAGTGCTAGAAAAGACTTTTCTTATTCAGATATC
The DNA here is from genome assembly GCA_041605715.1 of Paenisporosarcina sp. Classification (GTDB taxonomy): domain Bacteria; phylum Bacillota; class Bacilli; order Bacillales_A; family Planococcaceae; genus Paenisporosarcina. Next base: position 3,036 of record JBFIXW010000064.1, on the reverse strand, counting down.
CACAAATAAAAAATAATCCTTTTAAACCTGATGAATTGGTTTAAAAGGATTTTTAATTATGCCATTTTTTCTTTACAGAACGCTAAAATTTCAGCTTCTTCATCATCTTCAAGAGCGAAATCCATTGTTGTTTTCGTTCCTTTATCTGTAAAGTAATACTGGACAATACGCAAACCATTGTCATCTGAAGCTATAATGACACGAAGGTCAACGCCACCTTCAGTGAATAACTCATCTTCCTCATCAATTTCAAGGTCTAATAAGAATTCGTAACGGTCACCTTCAATAATTCCTGTAGGATCATTAATTTTATCAAATAAATGATTCGTAATTTTCATGTAGTTTGCTCCTTCGTTTATACGATATCTCCATCTTACCACGAGAAGACTAAATAATGCCTAATTCTTTACTGAATGCTAAATTATGACTCTTCCCAAACATTAAAAATCATCCCAAAAGGATCTTTAATATAACAGTCTTTCCCTTTGCCATGCCACCTAACGATTTCACAGCCATTTTCAACGAAATGTTTCTTTGCTTCACCCAAATCGCTGACGACCACTTCCATTATAGGGCCAAGATTTTCATCTCCACCTATTAAGTAAATCGAATTGCTCTTTGTTCTAAATTCTACCTCATCCACTTCTTTTTGATCGGGCTCCTTCATTCCAAAAATAGTCGAGTAAAATTCTTTTGCCTTTTCAACATCATGTACTTGAAACCCTATATTTTTCGACATTCTAATATTCATTAATAAGCCCCCTCAGTAGGTCAAGTTAATTTATCCAATTAACTCTTTAATCACCAAATTCGTTAAGTTTGGAACGATATCAAGTGTAAAGCTACGTTCCATTCGTTCATATTGTTTGTGCGCATCGTGACCATATGGACCTATATTAATAACCGGAACATTTATATCGCGAATGGCTTGGTAATTGACGTAATGCTTCGTACCCCAGCCCGGGTTATTCGCAGATACAGCGGATATTCCAACTTCATCATCACTTATTGCGACGAAACTCATATCCGAAATGTATGGGAAGAAGTTCTTTGTTACGATTGGATGTTGATAATGCGGTTGTACATTCTCAACAGCTATTTTGAGTGCATCTAATAAGTTTCTTTCGTGTTCTGTTTTACCAGATAGCTCAATTCTTGGCGAATAAAGCGACGAATAAAACACGATAATCGCTGGGTTTTTATCGGGCATCCATTTCCATGCTTCTTCAACAACTCTGGCTGCAAACATGCGGGTATCTAGTTCCGTTTGTAACATCAGTTGTCCCTTGAATTCATCCATATGTTGTATATACGATTCTCCATGTTCATCAACTAAATGTTCATCCATCTCTTCATAAGTCATAACTCTTGGTTCCCATACTATTTCATTCATTGGCTCACCGCTTGCTTGCGTGAAATCTTGATAATGCGTCTCAAACTCATGTAAAGCTGTTGCAAACGCCGTTGTAGCTTCCACTCTCAACAATTCGAGCACTTCTTTTGGTGACCACGAATGAATGAAGAAATTGAAATACACATATGCCGATAATGCGGTCTGCACAGTATAGGTTGGTTTTAAGTCCATTTGTTTCAATGAAACCGGTGGTACTGTCGTCTCACCTAGTGCTTCATTACAAAGAGCTGGGTTATAACTAATTTGACGCGTCAAATGGGCAGCAATGAAATTAGGATCGATTCCTTCAAAACAGGAACCCACATGTGTTTCCGACCCGGTAATAAAGAATGATGGCAACAACTTACCGACTGTCCCCTTGTATATGTACCGATTAGGATCGCCGTTATACCTCGGAGATACAAAGTCAGCATTAATCGCCGCTACATATTCAAAACCAAGCGTTTCTCGAAGATTTTTAAGTTCAGTTAAAGAAGAAATAATTCCACGAGAGCCATCTTCCTCGTCACATTCGAAGACAACGAGCAAATTCCCTTCGAGTTCTTCAGGATGTTCCGAATAGTATTTTAATAAATACAGATGACTCGAAACACCTGATTTCATGTCGAGCACGCCTCGTCCAAATTCATATTCACCTGACTCAAGATCGGCACGAACAGTTGGAGGTAACTCTTCATTATGAAGCGCTTGTGCTAAGGCATCAGGATCTAATGCATATTCTTTTAATTGAAAGTCATCAATACCAACTGTATCAACATGCCCCATCAATATGACAGTTTTATTAGAAGGACTTTTCGTCCCTTTCACAAAAGCGATGACATTATATCGTTCTTGATCATCGTCTTCAGTTGGCTGATAGATGACGTTGTCCGTATGTTCTTGGAAATATGGATAGGAAGAAATAAGGGTATGAATAGCCTGTGAGACAACCTTTTCCCCGCCCTCATTCACAATACTTTCAATCCGCACAAGTTGCTTCGTTAAAGCCAACACTTCTTCTCGACAATCAAACATTTATCGACACCCCTTTATGAAACATTTATTCGTTATCCGTAATATATCATATTGTATCGACACGAGGAACTCGGTTTGATTACAATGAAAGAAGTGAGGAGTGAGCGAATTGCAACCATTTACGGCTGAAGTAGTGCGCATTTTAAAAGAGATCCCCCAAGGCAGAGTCGTCACCTATGGGCAAGTTGCCAGATTAGCAGGAAGCCCTCGTGCTGCGCGCCAAGTTGTTCGTATTTTACATACAATGAGTGAAAAACATCAATTACCATGGCATCGTGTGGTCAATGCAAAAGGAGAAATTGCTATTCCTGACGATGAATCACGCGAGTTGCAGCGCATGTTACTAGAAAGTGAAGATGTTGAGTTTTTGAGGGATGGACGCGTGGATTTGAGTGTATTTGAATAGATAGAATGAAAGAGGAAGGTCCTGTTCATGTCTTTGAATACGGATACAGTATAACGACCTTTCACTTTCAAGTGCCGATCTTGCTCTTTGAACGGAGTATCTTCTTCTCTCAAAGGCAGACCTTTCACTCTAAATCGAATTCTACGCGCAAAAGCCTAGTATTTTCCAACAGAAAAGGCTGCTATGGCAGCCCCAATTAGTT
>JBFIXW010000063.1:0-10876 GCA_041605715.1 Paenisporosarcina sp. | reverse complement strand
GTTAGCTAGAAAACAAGGCTTCATAAAAGCAATGTGGTGTGGAGATGTTGCTTGTGAGAATCTCATTAAAGAGAAAACAACAGCAACTTCTCGATGTATTCCATTCGAACAGGAAAGTCTAAGTGACACATGTGTGTGTTGTAGTAAGCCTGCAATTGAAATGGTATATTGGGCAAAAGCCTATTAGGTACAAATAAAGACCTTTTACAATAGTAGAAGGTCTTTATTCTCACTTAAATGATTCTTCGACCTGTTTGACTTAATGCATAATGAATTCCATGTTGCAAAGTTTGGAAACAATCAAACTTGGATAAATTAATTTGCGATTGAGCAATTACTATACTTAGTTCAGCTGATATTCCCACTAAAATTGTTTTGGATCCAATTATTGAGGCTGCTTGACCAATTTTTTCTATTAAACTTACTGTATGCTCACTAAGATCTTTATTAAGCCCTGTTAAATCCAAAATTAGAAAATGAGCTTTATATGATGGTAAGTTGCTTAGCGTTTTAACGAGCAGTTCTTCAGCACGTTCTTCATCGTATTTACCGAGTAAAGGAACTACAACAACTTTGTCAAGTATTGGAATAATAGGCGAAGAAATTTCTTTAACAAGTGTTTTCAGTTCTTCTGTTTTTTTATCTACTAATACCTCTAATTGACGAATTTGCTCCGATTCTTTTTTCCTTGCCAATTGATGTATGTTGTTAGAAATTGTCACTTTAGAAGGGAAATATTCAATTACTGTGTTTTCATTTCCTTCAATTTGATAAGACACAACTTTGTACCACATATTCGTTTTAAATAATCCTGTAAAAATACCCGCAAAATGCGCAGGAATAAAGTGACCTCCCCTATTCTTTCCTTGTGCCTTATTAATTTTATATTCCCAGCTATCTTTTAATTGAACCGTCAATGTTTGAGCTTCAATATTTAAGTTTTGAACTATCGCTCTACCCCACCCAATGGACGCATAAACATTTGTAATTAACTCTGCTGCTTCAGAAACATCTAACTCTCTCATTTCAGCAAAATAATCGCCAGCCAAGAGTCCTTGCCTAAAACCTGCTGTTTCAAAAACCAATGTTGATGCTTCATCACCAGAAATTTCTTCGATTGTATCGAAGAATGTTTTCATAGCGCTTGATATCCAGAAGAGAACGGTATCCTCGTTTTCCACTAAAAAACGACCATTATCTAAGTCCCACTTAAAATCAAGTCCACCTATTTGAACATTGAATTTTGTTTCCATGTATGAAAACTCCTTTTTTAAAAATATATTAGTAACGTATAAATGTCTGAATAATCGTTCACAACCATTTGGTAGCGTAACCTACGTGTTCAATAATAAGTGTATCTTAACTGGTACTATCCATCAATTCTAGTAAAAAATCAAGATCTTCAGGATAGCTCATATTTCCTCGCTGTAGGTCATTAATCGATTTCCACTCAATTGCTAATACGGAGTCATCTGGATCTTGCAAATTTAATTTCCCACTTAGCACTTTTACTCGAAAGTAGTGCAACTCATAGGAGATTCCATACTGTTTATTCACTCCACTTTTCGTATGTAGTGTTGACGTAACGTCTACTTTCAGTCCCGTTTCCTCTTCAAATTCGCGAACACAACAATCTTCTAAAGACTCAGTCCCTTCAATTCCACCGGATGGAACACTCCATTTAGCTTCTTCATCTTCACCAGCTTGAAGAACCATTAACACTTGATTTTGCTCATTTATACAGACGCCTGCGGCACCTTTCCAGTGAAACATCGGTGACCTCCTTAATGTTCATAAATCATTTTTCGTGTCATTCCGCCATCTACTACGAGATTAATGCCTGTCACAAAATCGTTTTGAGGATCTGTTAAATACAGACAAGCCTTCGCAATATCCGATGGTTTACCCACACGTTTAGATAAATGTTGTTCATGATCAATATCACGTAAATCATTGTAATTTGTCGTTTCAATCCAGCCTGGTGAGATCGCATTCACAGTAATTCGATGTTCTGCAAGTGAAGTAGCAAGTGCATGCGTGATTGCTACAATTCCACCCTTTGAAGCCGCATACGCTTCAGAATTGGGTTCAGACATAGTTGCTCTTGTTGAAGCAATATTGACAATGGACCCGCCACTTTCTTGTTTCCTCATATATATAGCAGCTTCTCGTGAACACAAGAAGACACTCCTCAAGTTTGTGTTAATTACGTCATCCCACTCATCTAACGATAGGTCAAACAAGTTTTTAAACTCACTCTTCCCTGCATTATTAACGACGATATCAATTCGACCATACTGTTTAACTGTTTCTTCCATTAATTTCTTTATGTCTGATTCTTTTCGTACATCCGCTTTGATAAATAGACTTCCAACCATTTGTTCATTCATTTCTTTTCCAAGTTTTTCATTCATATCTGCTAGAACAACTTGAGCACCTTTTGCGATATAAGCTTCAGCTATGCCGCGACCAATGCCTTGAGATGCTCCTGTCACAATGACAACTTGTGCTTGTACCATTCTGATACCTCCTTAAAATTAACCTTACCGAGTCCACCATTCATTCACGATAATAATGATGATAACCACTGCAAACGCAATAATATAAAACCATTCTGGTACTCCACCAAAACCAACCATTATAACCACCCTATCTGTATGACTAAATTCACACATCTTCTTTCCTTATGATAACATTAATTCAGATAAACTTAGGAGGATCAATCATGACAAAACTTCATGCTGATTTAGAACGATTTAATCCAGTCACAGTAATAGGGGCTGGAACTATTGGTCTTTCATGGGCTACCTTATTCTTAGCACACGGTTTAACTGTCCGATTATATGATCCGAGAAGTGATTTACAAGAAGTAGTTGTCCAACATTTTCAATCGATTGGTTCAACGTTAAACTTGCTAGAACTACCTTCAACGGGATTTATGGAGAGGTTATCTATAACAAGTGACCTCCAAATTGCGGTTCAAGGGGCTTTGTTTATTCAAGAAAATGGTCCTGAAAAGCTCACTCTTAAACAACAACTCTTTGAGGAAATAGAAACTCATATAAGCTCACATGCCTTATTAATGTCTTCGTCAACCTCACTACCCGCAAGTGAGATTTCCTTAAAAATGAAAGACAAAAGTAGAATGCTAATTGGGCATCCATTTAACCCCCCATTAGTCATGCCTTTAGTAGAAGTGGTCCCGAGTTCCTACACATCAAAAGAAGCTATTAAAGACGCTATGGCATTTTACGTTGCACTGGGAAAAGCTCCGCAACTTATACAAAAGGAAGTGTTCGGTTTCGTAGCCAACCGTTTACAGTTTGCTATGTTAAGAGAGGCCATGTCCTTAGTGGATGAAGGAGTCGTCACAATGGAAGATGTTGATGAAATTGTCAAAGATTCGATAGGGTTAAGATGGGCAGCTGCCGGACCGATGCTTGGTATGCATTTAGGTGGTGGACAAGGTGGAATGGAAGCTTTCATGCGCCATCTTGGACCTACAATGGAGAAGAGCTGGGCTGCGCAAGGCGATTTAATGTTAAACGAAGAAACGATTCAACGTTTAGCACAAAAATCACTCCAATCTTATGGTGACTCTTCAATTGATGAACTGGCAAAAATACGTGATCAAACGCAATTGGCTATTCTAAAAATTCGCAAATAATATTGAAAGGCTGTCTCCAAATATGGAGACAGCCTTTGTTTATTTTAATCCATTGATTGTCAATTCTTTGACAGGCAAGAACAATTCACCCGTATTTAAATAGGTTACCTTCACGACATCTTTTACTTCTAAATAGATAGCATAAGGTGAGACTTCCGTTGACACAATATAGTTAGTTCCATCAGATAAACGGAAAGATACAATTGTGAAATCTCCAACACGTTCTTTGTATACACGGTCAATCGTTCCATTCGCTGTTGCTTCCTCAGCACTTGAACTTCCATCTACACTACTTCCACCCCGTTGCAAAGCCGTCTTATATAGCTTTAAGGCTTCATTCGGCGTATTTCCATAAGTAGAAATTTCAGGATTAGCTGCAGATACGATAAAGTAGTTTTGCAAAAATCCATTTGTATCCAGTACAGGTGTTAACCAACTTGCCTCTCCGTAGAAGTTATATAGAATCGGCATTTCACCAAACCATTTTTTCTCTATGAATTTTTTCTCAACGATTTGCAAAGCTCCAGAAGAATCCATGTAGGAGTCTTCTAAATTACCTGTATAATAAATGGCTTCTCCTGTTCTGGCATCTGTTAAAGAATAGCCAAGCATAGAGTCTACACCTTCTTTTGGACTTGTAAAATCAGTAAAGTAAAACATAGAGCCTTCTTCGTTAAAAATTGGGCTGACATTCGATTCTGTTCCCTCATCTGACGGGATTTTGACATCCTTCTTACCAAATAAACTATTCCAAAAACCATGTACATAATTACCAAAATAAGAATTTTGTACACTCACTACTTCAGGCGATACGGCTCCATCGATAAATAACGGAACTTCTTTCAATGAATAAGTTTTCACATCACCAGATTGTGGATTCATCACTGCTACTCCAGTCACTTCAAAGCCATTTCGTGCAGAGATAAATTTCCCATATGAACGAATATAATGAGGCTGACCTTCATCATCAATTTCCAATTGCATATCTCCATAAAAAATGGTTTCAGGTAATGCTAAACGCAAATGACGTGCTATGTTTTTATGAAAGAATGACGAAGGTGTATACGTCATTTCCGCATCCTTAAACTTTGGATTGTCTGAAGAATCTGTTGCACTCATGGTAAAGTATCCCGGTGTCGTATCTCCATTCATCCATTTAAAGAAACCTGAGAATTCGACAGGTGCAATATAAACAAATTCTTCATTTACCTTTTGAATTTGTAGTCTTCCTAACTCGTAATAACTTGTATTCGGCACTTGACCGAATGCTTTTTTCATTTTATTCCGCGCAAATTGCGGAGGTACACTTGCCGGTGTTTTTGTTTCGTCAAATGCTTCAATCTCTACTTCTTGATCCATTACTGCTGAATCGAATTTTTCGTTCGCATTAAATAAAACAGCACTTATAATATAAGCTCCAAACGCGAGAGCCGCAATAAATACAACGCTTTTAACAAGTTGTTCCTTTCCTTTTGAAATAAAGGCACCTAGGCCAGTAGCTAAAATGGCAAGTGGCCATAGAGCTGTCAAATTCCTATCTATATTAGTTACGTAGTAAAACACAAATATGACAATCGCTAATACGATTGTTGTGCCAATCAATCCTGCTACAATTCCTTTTTTCTTTTCTGTTGGCAATGTCAGTGGCACAATCAGTAAAGTTGCAACAACTGCTATGACAACACTATAAAGTAGGGTTAATGCCATATGAATTCCTCATTTCTTAGGTGTACTAGTTGTACTTACGGTTTCGCAGGTAAAAAGTTTCAGATCCTCATTTGAAATCATCACTATCTCCCGTAAACATAAAAAGCAAAAAAGTGATCGCTAGCTAGTAGCAATCACTTGTTGAATGTAGTTTTTAAAATTATTTGCTGCAATTCCTCGAATGTGATCTTCTTCAAAGTGATCTTTTAAAGCATTGATGACACGTTGCGTTTTACTCGCATCTTGCAAATCTTCAATAAAAACAGATATTCCATCAAAATCGGAGCCTAAACCAAGATGTTCAACACCAACGATTCTTGCCAAATGCACAAAATGATGCATGAAGTCTTCAATGGTAACGGATTTCACTTCTTTTTTTATGAACAAAGGATAGTAAACAAGATGAATGTGCCCACCATTGTCAACTAAAGCCTTGGCTTGATCATCAGTTAAATTTCGAGGGTGATCACATAGACTTCGAGCATTCGAATGACTGGCTATGACATGTTTCGCTACCTTTAATACATCCCAAAAAGACTGTTCATTTAAATGAGAAACATCAATAATAATATTTCGACTGTTTAACAACTTTACTACTTCTTGACCAAATGGCGTTAATCCTAAATGGGAAGGTTCGTTTGCTCCATGTGCCACTGCATTCGCTTGGTTCCATGTTAGACCAACTAGTTTTACACCTGCATTCAATAAAATCTCTAACTTTTCGATACTTTCGCCAATTATATCGACACCCTCAACTGTGAGGACTGCACCAATTTCTTGTTCTCCAAGTTGTTCGAGTTGTGACCAATCCGTTATGTGAATGATATCAGGATGTGGTGCAAGAATATGAGAGTGAAATAACTCTATTTGTCTAATTGCGGACATGAATTTTTCTGCAGGAGATAAGTCGGCCGCAACAAAAATAGCAAAAAACTGGACATTTACTTTACCGGCTTGGAGTCTCTCTTTATTCGCTTGAAGGGAAGAATCGTTATGAAATGATATAGGTTCTTCCATAATCGATAATTTATATAACACGTCACAATGCAAATCAATTACGTTCATTTCATTCCTCCAAATTCCTTTTTTCAATCTCGTTAGAATAGAAGGTGCATATACACTTCATCCACATAACTCGAGCCTGATTTCATAGCTTTCTGTTCGACCCCAAAAGATACGAACCCAGATTGCTCATACAATCGAATAGCTGGTTCATTAGAAGAAACAACCGTTAAATTGATTTTTTCTATACCTGGCCATTGTTTAGCAAAAGCAATTACGTCTTGTAATAATTTTGCCCCCACTTTTTGACCACGAACCTCTGGCGTCACATAAACAGCAAATAGATTGATTCGATGTTGTAACTTTGGTGCTTGTTCTGCAGCGAGTGTCATTGTTCCAACAAGTTCTTCACCAATGAAAGCGCCAATTGTAGCACTCTCTTTTGAGTCTAAATTATTTGCCACCCGAATTAATGGATTCACGCGAGACATTGCATCTTCGTAAGTTGTTGCAAAGGCTTCTGGATTTTGTTGTAGAGCTTCTAAACGTAATCGCCAATACTCTGACGCATCGTTCCCCGTTAATTTTCGTATCTCCATGCTAATGCTCCTTTTAATGAATGACCGATTAACGCTCCATCCACTTGGCAATCGATTGTTCTTGGGGTTTACCCGTGTTATGTAAGGCGGTTATTACCCGCTCTCGTCGTTCCTTCGAATGGTTTTGGCTCAACTTCGCTTTCCCCTCCATCTGATCAATGAAAATCGTAAAGCCCACAACACCTTTTGAAAGGTTTGCAATCACATCGTCATCTATATCTTCCAACGTATAATTACTCGCTTGATTCTCGTATTTTCCTGTTAGATCAACCAATGATTGCCAAAGACGCGGGTCCTCTTCATTCATTATATGTACCTTCCCTTTCACATGGACCGTAACGTAATTCCATGTGGGTACGGTATTTTTAGTTTCATACCAGGAAGGGGAGATATAACAATGTGGACCTTGAAAAACGGCGAGTACCGACTGACCATCAAGGTCCTTCCATTGTAGATTACCTTTAGCGAAATGCCCCACTAAATGATGTCCGTCATTGGTTAATAAAAGAGGCAATTGTGTTGCACATGGTTCTCCCTCATTTATGGAAAAGAGAGTAGCGAAGCCAAATTCATCAATTACCTCTTCCATTTCTTTGCGCTCCGTTATTTTAAAATAAGGAGGAATGTACATAAAGAAACCTCATTTCTTAATCCTCAGCACCTAAATAACTCGTTGAAAGTTTTGTTTCTTTTTCTGTATCCACTCGATATCCTGCCGCTTCTGGTCGTGAGCTTACAACTGTATGCAATTCTTCATCGATGAAATGTAGAGCGACTCCATCGTCTGCTGCATATCCGCTACTAATCTTCCCATCTTGAATAAATGCCTGATACGATGGACGACGGTCTTCTTCGCCATCATAATGTGGACTGTGACTGCCTCGAAGAATTCCTAGACAAGCGATTGGTTCAAGAACAGAGCCATATGAATCGGTTATTCCTTCTTCAAACCAACAAAGAGAACCCGCACTCAAACCTGCTAAAATAGTTCCTTTATCATACGCTTGGCGAATAATGACGTCTAATTCCCATTCACGCCATAACGCCATCAAATTTTTTGTATTACCGCCACCAACATAAAGAATGTCTTGTTCCATCACGAAACTTTTAATATCTCGGGTATGAGGTTTAAATAATGACAAATGAGTTGGTTCACAATTCTCTCCACGAAATGCGTGATAAAACTGTTCAATGTATCCCTCAGCGTCCCCACTAGCAGTTCCAATAAAGCAAATCTTTGGTTTATCACTCTTACTTTGACTCAAAATATATCGATCCAATAAGGGGTTTTCTGGTTCCATTGAGAAACCGCCACCACCTAAAGCAATAACCTGTCTCATTTACATTCCTCCTAGCTTGGAAATATGAACTTTACTTTTTCAATACACATTTCTATGGACCCAAAACATTTTTCGATTTCTGGTAAATGATAAAATGTAGTTGAAAATTCAGAATCCATCACTTTATGATTAGGTGCATATAGTATGATTTTCTTCTTGCCAGCAATAGCAAGACCTAGCTCTACATGCGTCCCTTTCCCTCCTGGTAAAACAATGAGAACCAATTCAGAATCTTCAATTGCAGCTTTTTCGAGTAAGCCAATTCTTTGTAATTCCTCAACTGAATCCACTCGCTCATTCAAGGTCCAGTCATAAGTTAGCTGCCATCCCATTTGTGTAAGTCTGTTCGAAAGGGTACGAACTTGATTTATATTTTGAAAACTCGATGCGACATAAAATTTCAAGTATATCCCACTTTCATTTTAAGCGTTAAAGAATCTCACAAACTCGTCCAACTTGTCCATCTTCTAAACGTACTTTAATTCCATGAGGATGATTCTGAGAATTTGTTAACAAATCTTTAACGACGCCTTTCGTTTTCACACCAGTACGTTGGTCTTTCTTTAATATTACATATACTTCTATTCCTGGTTTTACATCTGCACGATTTTGTCCGTTTGCCATATTCATCATCCTTTCTTGTTCTAATCTTACCATTAGAAAAGACAAAGCGTGCACCAAAATGATGCACGCTTCCAGACTTTAGCATAACTTAGCAGTTGTTTTGCACAACCTCCTTTTCAATCAAAAGATGTCGCTATAAATATATTCAAATATATCCGTTGATAGAGCTTGTTTAAAGATGTTAAATCGGTAATAGTCTATAAAATGAAAACGCCAGCTCAACGAGTGAACTCTCGAGAACTAGCATTTTTTTATATTTAAATGACCATGGCTGCGAAAAACATCATGACGAAGATAAAAACAATGATGAAGAACACAATGGATGGAATCACAAGAGTTGCGAAACCTCTCCAACTTGAGAACTGATGTACTTCTCCAATCAATTGACTCTGTATAACAATCATCCATATAGCAAAAACGATCATAATAAGGGCTGAAAAAATCATCCATATAATCATTGAGGCACTAATAACGCTTAGAGGATCTACTTGATTCCCACTATAGGTGATAACGGAAGAAAGAATGAAGTAAGGAGATAGCCAAATCGCTGGAATCGTTACTACCCCCATCGCTTTCGCCATTTCTCCAAATGTCCCCACTCCCCCTATCCATTTCCCAACAAACGTAAAGATAAGTGTAGATATTCCAACTCCAAGTAAACTTAAAAATGGGCCAATCACTAAAGATACTAAAATTAGGACCAAAAACGGAAAATTAAAGATAGCGCTTAAACTTTCGAAAGCATTGAATCCATTCGGTATACCTGCAATTGCAGCGATAATGAGTGCGTATTTTAAAGATTTATTCTCAAGAACATAGCGGATGGTTTTTCTCGTTGAAAGCCAAATTGAAAAAAACGGGTTCAGCTTTTCATTTTCATGAACATACGTTGGTTGTTGCATTTTCATTCCCCCAATAAATTATGTATACGAAACGGAAGTGAATTTAACACTATTTTAGAATGAGAATCTGTTTTATTTTAGTTCTTCAGTTGCAGTTGATATAAAAAAAGGATTCTATTTCTTCTAAAAATCGTTTAATTTTATTAAATTCTCTCATCTAATCGTATACTTATTCGGTAAAAATAGGAAGACCACTATTTAAAAGCATGCGTCATTATCCTATATTTTACATATTTTGTCTAACTCAAATTAGTTTTATGATACAAGTTATGTTTTTATTAAATGGAGATTCAAAATCATAGATTTTTTGCAAAAAAAAGATGAGCACGAGGCTCATCTTTTACTCTATTAATCTAAAATTTTAATGGTAACTGTTTTTCTACCCCAGTTTAGAGCATCTTGTTGACTTGGAATGAATACGTCAATAATATTTCCTTTGATAGCTCCACCAGTATCACCTGCAATAGCTTCTCCATAACCTTCAACCCATACTCGAGAACCTAATGGAATTACTGAAGGATCCACTGCGATTACTTTTTGGTTTGGGTTAGAACGTAAATCGATTCCTGTCGCGGTCACACCAGAACATCCAGCACAATATGCAGTGTAAGCTGTTGCGGTAACAGTCATCTCTTTAGCAGAAGATGCAGTTGGAGCTGCTACTGCTGCTGTTTGAGTAGTACTTGTAGAGGATTTAGTAGGTGTAGATGCTTGTGAAGTGTTCGTCGAAACACTTGCCGAAGCTACTTTTTTCCCATCAAGAAGGAACTCGTCTCCAGGATGAATTAGATCACTTGATAAGTTGTTCAAGTTCATTAACTCATTGACTGACATATTGTTTTCTTTGGCAATGTTATAAAGTGTATCACCTTTAACCACTGTGTAAGTGTTGATGATATCTTCAACTTTAAGCTCTTGAGATGGATATATAAGAGTTGAATTTAATTCGTTCCATTCTTGTAAGTCTGACACGCTAACATTATTGTCTTGTGAAATCGACCATAATGTATCTCCTGATTGTACCGTATGAACGCT
>JBFIXW010000062.1:0-11118 GCA_041605715.1 Paenisporosarcina sp. | reverse complement strand
GATAGTGAGAAGACATAAAACGAAAATTCCGTGCAAAAATAGGGTAAATAGAATGGGCATTTCAATCACTGTACCAATCATGGTAGACATTAAACCCATAAATGCTGCATTGGTTAAGCCAGTCACAAACGTTTGGTAATCGAATAGAATTCCAAATAATCCTCCAACCGCCATTCCAGCTAAAGTGGCAACGAACGTAATAACGGTGTATTGAAAAGGAAATTGCTGAAGAAGCAATACCCCAGATAGTAGCGCTCCCATACCACCCATTATCACACTAATATTCATACCTAGTTGAAAGCCGATGAGTTTTTTGACTTTTTTTATATAAAGAAAAAAGCAAAGAACAATCCATCCATCTATATATAGAACAAACAAGTTGGTAATATTATCCACAACCCCACCTCTAACTACCATATGCTCCTAGGTAAGAAATTGCTACACAATATATGTCCCACTTTATGAGTGAAACTCACACATCTAATGAAAACACTCAAAAGGCATATGGAGGATAAGGAACAAACACTTTGTTGTCATATCCAGTCTCCTAAAAAATATAAATCAATTGATCGAATAAGGAGGAAATTAACCCAAATGGATGTTGAATTAGTTATGAAGGAATTGGAAGGACTTAGTAATGAACGGATGAAGAAAAGTTACATAAGTAATGGTGCACGTGAGCCGTTATTTGGCGTGGCTACAGGTAAAATGAAGCCAATTGCTAAAAAGGTAAAGGGCAATCAGCTTGTAGCGGAACAACTTTACGCATCGGGAAATTATGATGCTATGTATTTAGCTGGAATGATTGTAGATACCACGAGTATGACAGAATTAGACTTCGAGCGATGGATGGATGCAGCTTATTTTTACATGCTTTCCGATTATGTAGTAGCAGTTACTTTAGCAGAAACTGATTTTGCACAAGTTCTTGCAGACAAATGGATCGCAAGTGGTGAAGATCTTAGAATGTCGGCAGGCTGGAGCTGTTATTGCTGGCTTTTGGGGAATCGGAAAGATGAGGAATTCAGTACTAGCAAACTTGCCGGTATGCTTGAACGGGTGAGAAAAACAATTCATGATTCACCAGATCGAACGAAATCTTCTATGAATAATTTTGTCTACACTGTCGCAATATCATATGTATCTCTCCATGAACAGGCGGTTGAAACCGCAAAAGCAATAGGACCAGTCGAAATCAATCGAGAAAAGAAAAAAAGCAGTATGTTACTTGCTTCCGAAAACATTCAAAAAGCCTTAGATAGAGGGCAGCTTGGTTTTAAACGTAAACATGTAAGATGTTAAAAGATAGTAAACTTCAATAATCTGAACTAGAGATTTATCGTTATTAACGAATAGAAATAACGGATATCCTGAGCAATTGAAAAAGTCCGTCATATTAAGATGACAGACTTGGATTTAATGATAAAGCGAATGAAATAAAGTTAGACAACATTTTATGGGGTAATTTAATTTGTTAAAATTACTCATTTTAATTGAAATGTGTCAGCATTTTTCGGAATTGTTAGATACCTTACTTTTTTTCATGTGTAAGTACTATACACTATATAAAAAGGAGTGATACCAATGGATTCTGCGCATCCTAATAGAACAAATTCGAGTTATTTACACATGATCAAATTTTCATTAATTGCAAGTACGATCGCAGGGGTATTATTTGGATTATTCATGCAAATGAGAGGCATGATTCTCATGATTGCTTCGATGGTTGGTAGTGAGAGCATGGTGCTAGGATGGACGATGCATATGATGATTAGTTGGATTTTTGGAATCGGATTTGGGGTTATGACATTAATCTCTAAAAAATATCTATTATTAGGAGTGATTCACGGAATTCTAATTTGGATGATCGGACCGCTTCTCGTTATGCCAATCATGATGGGAATGGGACCGATGATTAGTGAAATGTTTACTAATGCCCAACTTATGAGCCTAGGTACACATTTAGGCTTTTCACTCATTCTATCTATCCTATACAGCGCTCTCGTCAATAAACAAAAAAGTGTGTGAGTTCTAACCTTTCCTCGTCTATTGGGATTTGCTCAATGGACGAGGAAAGGTTTTTATTAATTTAGTTAAATGACATGACGATCTTACGTCACTTCTTGAATTCTTGCATAGAAAATTAATCTGCAATTTGTAACTCTCTACTTTTGAAAATTTACAAAGACTAATTCGTTTTTACCTATATAATATAGGAAGGACGATATTAATTAGCCAACTAGGAGTGTTGAAATGAACGAAACGATTCAAGTAATGGAAAAACAAAAAAGAGAAATGGCAGACTTTTTAGAAACTGCATCCAAAATTGTAAGTGGATCTGAAAATCTTTCACAGTTGTCTTCTCAAATTAATGCACAAGTATCATTAGCAGGGAATCAATCGGAAAACGGTAGTGAGATGATGAAACAAACACTTAAACAAATGACAGAAATAAATAAATCAAACGATGAAATTCTTGAAAGCATTCATGATTTATCAGCCTTATCCAAGGATTTAGTTGAAATCATACAATCCCTTCAAACGATCTCATATCAAACCAACCTTTTGGCTCTAAACGCGTCAATTGAAGCAGCAAGAGCAGGAGATGCCGGTAGAGGATTTGACGTAGTTGCTAAAGAAGTTCGTAAATTGTCAATCCAAAGTGAAGCGTCAACTAAAAAAGCAAAAGGATCAATTAATGGCATTTTGTCTTACATAGAGACACTGAGAAAAACGTCCGATCAAGGGAAAGAAAGCGTAACGAAAGGACTTGAGATGACACAAGATTCTGAGCGTATTTTCAATGAAATCTCAGCTTCCATTGCATCAATTGTAAAAGATAAAGATGACCTTTTGGTGGTATCATCGGAGCTTGAGTTAAGTGGTCAGCATGCAGACCACCTAAGTAAATCCATCTCAGCAAATCGCGAGATTATCGCGGAAGCATTAAATAAATCAGTAAATGAACATAATTCACCAGCCATAAAATAACTGGTGGAACTACTAGAAGTATGTATGGAGAAGGTCCCAGCTGATTGACAACAGTTCTCATACCATGCATACATGCGATAGGTGCGTTGAGGGTAAATGTCCAGATGGCTACTACCCCCACCATCCAATCCACTGCGGACCATTTTTTAAATAACCAATGGCCTAGACCAATACTTATGGCACCAAGGACGAAAGTTTTTATGGCCAAAATCAGTAGCACGTTGAATGAAAAAGCATCCTGCACTAAGTAAATTAATTCTACCGAAGTGATGACAATGAAACTGTACAACCCCCAAGTCCCCCATGAGTGGATTGAATACCGGTCCTTTTTGGTTTTTCTGCCCACAATAAATCCCGCTGTCATGCTAAAAACAAAGTCAAATAAAAAATAAGAAGACAATTCTGTGAAATAATACGTTAATCCCACAGCACTTAAACAAATTAAAAGCATGCTGCTTACATTCATATCTAAAGGCAAGTCAAGCTTCTCTTTTGTGGAATGTCCTACAGCAGACTTGTACACGCCTGAAGGCATCGTAAAGCGTAATAGATTTAAAAATAAAGGTGTAAGTAAAAATAATAACCCAAACTGCATCTTACTCCAATATTCCACATGAACTTGTAACTCTGGTGCTATCATTTTTGTCATCAAAGCCTCATTATATGCAAACATCGTTGAATTAATGGTCCATCGCGATTCCTCGGAAATTAAAAAAGCACTGATATCGAGTATAAAAATTAGAAGTATTGATAATCCGATTAATTGAATCATTCGCTTTATATAGAGCCGATTCACCACATCTGAAATCTGTAATCCCACTGAAAATAAGAAAACAGAGATTGATACTCGAGAAATGATCTCAGTTATTGAAGGAAGTAACATGGCATCACGTAGTAAATAGATTGTGGTAAGTGCTATTAAACTAGCTACATAAGGAATGGATATGTAATAACGTTGCAGGTTGAATCGATTTACAAGATAAGATGAGGTCTTGATTAATAAATAAATGAATCCTAACACGAACAAGCCCATACATGGTCACCTCCCTGTTAAATCTTTATACAAGTAAACACAGAGGTTGTTTAAAGAGGGGGCATTTAGACAACACAACCGATTCGTTTAAAATGGACGATTTAACTTTACGTTCTCTCATAACACATTCAGAATACCAAATTCTATTCATTATACTGTAAGATGTGTTACATTCTCTACTACACCATAGAGATAACTAAAAGTAAGTTATCTTACATTATGTTGGTGAGAACCTATGGTACATTTATACGGAACAATAGGTACAACTAAATTTCACTTAAATGCAGGAGGGATGAATGATGTTTAAACAGATTTTATCGGCAGAAGATTTTCATGCAATAATTGGACAGAATGAGCCGGTCGTTATTAAGTTTGAAGCAGACTGGTGCCCTGATTGCAAACGTATGGATATGTTTATCGAAGATGTTATGTCACAATTTAATGAGATCTCATCTTATTCAATCGATAAAGACCAATTTGAAGACATTGCTAGCCAACAAGATGTAATGGGTATTCCCAGCCTTCTCGTTTTTCAAAACAATCAGAAGTTGGGTCACCTGCATAGTGCAAATGCCAAAATGCCTCACGAAGTATCGGCGTTTCTTCAAACATTCTTTTCATAAATGACTCAATACTACAAACTAGCATAAAAGGAGCGTATGACATGAATTCATTAAATTTAGGGTCTCAAGCACCACTTTTTGAACTATTAGCAACAAATGGTGAAACTTACTCACTTGAACAAGACTTAAAAGACCGCTCTGGTTGGAGATTCATCCTATTTTTCCGCGGGGCTTGGTGCTCAGTATGTAAACAAGACTTATCTGAAGTAGAAGAAAGTAAATCATACTTTGACGATAAAAATGTCCACTTCACTGCTATCTCTACTGATAATCTAACGGATTCTGCATCTCTAACAGAAGAGCTTAACTTATCTTTCCCTGTTTTAGCAGAAGCTTCTCTTGATCTTTTAAATCAATACGGCGTATTTTACCATGACGAGGATGCTCCTTATGAGGATCATGGCACACATGGTGAAGCTGCTTACTTCTTGCTTGATGAAAAAGGAACAATTCTTTACCAGCAAAAACAGACGAGTCCATTCGGTCGTCCAAATACGAAAGAATTGCGTAAAATAGTTCAATATATTAAGAAAAACATGAAATAACATTCAGCTTAAGAATAGTAAGGGTGAAAAAGGAAGCACACGATTTTACCATTTCGTGTGTTTTCTTTTTCTTTGTTTATGAAAATTTTCCTTAGTAAAAACAAACAGAATGACATACATGTATGGGAATCATTACAAAACTTTAAACCAATTATGTGCTCTATAAATTGCTCTGAAGAAACAAGTTACTAACACAGGTGCCGTATTAAAAGTAAGTTGCATACGTTATTTGTATAACCTGTGAAGGGATTGAGAAAATGTACTACGCTACTCAAATGTATCCATATCCACATCCACATTACGTTCATGTACCTATGTGTACTTGCGGAAGAAATTCTTACCGAGGTTTTGCTTATGGACCTGTTCCCTCTAACAATGCTAAAAATATCATATTAAAAGATTATGGACCAAAACCATACGTTGTTAATATTGATGAAGCTACTAAACAAAATAATACGTTTCGAACTGCACTATGGACAGGGGATTATTTTCAAATTACGTTAATGAGTCTACATCCTGGAGAAAGTATTGGTTTAGAGATGCATCCAGATGTTGATCAATTCATTCGCATTGAACAGGGGCAGGGAATTGTACAAATGGGCAAACGGATGGATCTTTTTGATTTTGAAAAAAATGTTCAAGATGATTTTGCCATCGTCATACCCGCAGGCATCTATCACAATTTAACTAACACAGGAACTGAACCACTTAAACTATACTCCATTTATGCTCCTCCAAATCATCCGTTTGGTACTGTTCATAAAACAAAAGCAGAAGCCGATGCCGCTGAAGAAGGGTACAGTCATGGTAATGGGCATGTGGGTGCTTCTAGTAAGACGCCCGATGAATGGATACGGTATACGGAATATCTAGTCGATGAAGGCTTAGAGGATGTTAAAAGAGGCATCAATGCAACACACATACTTCAAGAATTCATTCTAATGGGTGTTCTTGTAGGAAAAGGGTATTCGCCACAAAAAGCCTACGAAACGGTAGAAGAATGGGAACGTACTGGTGAATCTAAACTTTTGCAGCAAAGTAAAAGCATGTAGATCTACCAATGAATAAGTTTGATTTTACAGGTGGGCGTTAATCCTTAAGGATTAACGCTCTTATTTTATTGAAATAGATGTTGTGAAAATCATCTCGAATTATATAAATGGAAAGATTCTCAATATGAATGTGATTGTCTTCCTAATAGGCTACCAGTTAGAAAATATGCTAACTTACAGTATTCTTGATACGCTGAATGTAAAATTCAGAATGGTAGATTAAGTTATTGATAAAGAGTATCTGTTTTCATTGTAAAATTCATCGTCGTATCCTGTTTTGCAATGAATGGCATAGGGTAATGAGTACAAAGGACAAAATTTGGAGGAGATTAAATGGGTAACCTAAAAGCGTTGTTTTTAAATGCATCATTAAAAGATTCTAGTGAGTCTTCTCATACGGATGCATTATCTGAAGAAGTACAAGAAATTTTTGTGAAAGAGGGAGTAGAATCAGAGATCCTCCGCTTGGCGGATTATAAGATCGCGCTTGGTGTTAGTGGTGACATGGGTGAGGGAGACGAATGGCCAAAAGTCTTTGAGAAAGTAATGGCTGCCGATATAGTCATTATTGGAACTCCTCTTTGGTTAGGTGAGAAAAGTAGTGTTGCAACTCTGGCAATTGAACGTTTGTATGGAAGTAGTAGTGAGACAAATGATAAAGGCCAATCACTTTACTATAACAAAGTTGGGGGTGTTGTCGTGACAGGCAACGAAGATGGGGCTAAACATGCCTCTGCTTCCATCCTTTATGGACTTTCACATATTGGGTTTGTCATACCTCCGAATGTAGATGCTTACTGGGTTGGAGAGGCTGGTCCAGGTCCTTCATATATGGAAACTGACCGTGATAATGCCTTTACTAAAAAACATGTTGAAATGCTTGCTTATAATACAATTCACCTTGCAGAAATACTAAAGAAAACGCCTATTCCTGCAAAAGGGAATTTACTAAACGAGTAAATATTGTCGTTAAATGAATAAAGTAAAAAGAGGAGCAATGAAAGTAATTGCTCCTCTTTTTACTGCGTATATATATGAATGTGGCTGTAAATGCTTATTGCTTGTTTATCTGTTAAATTCCATTATATCGATATAGGTATAGTAAGTATTATGAGATTTTAACAGAGGAAACCCTTGTTTTTTTTTCTCAGTAGGTACATCCTTTAATAATGAACGGTTTTCAAAAATATTAGTGGTTTGAAACTGAACGTCATACTCATGAAGTTTGTTTTTCACTTTTTCGCATTTACTACAACCAGGAACAGTAAATAAAATACAGTCTGCAAACTGTCTATTTAAAAGGAAAGAGGGAAAAGTAGCCATGGATAAACTGACACTCCTTTCGTATATAAATCTATTTGATGAGCTGCCAATGAAAGATATAAAACTAATTGATAAAAATAGCACCATGTCAGCGGTCAAAAAAGGAACCCTAATCCTAATTCCTGATCAGCCTCTTAATGTATTGTTTATTCTAAAAAAAGGGCAAGTCCGTCTGTATCGAATGACTTCACAGGGAAAGCAGTTTACCACTGATATACTTGTCGACGGCAATGTTTTTGGTGAAACTGATTCATTTATGTTAACGGATCAGCAAACCTATGCAGAAGCGATGACAGACTGTTATTTATGCACAATGGATAAGGAGAAGTTTGAATCTTTTATTCGAACAACGCCAGACGTATCGCTGAAACTTATACGCATTTTATCTAATCGATTGAAAGAAACGTATGACCTAAGTGAAAAGATAGCACTAGGGGATGTCCGCTATCGCACGCTATTTTTACTTCTTAAAATGAGTGAAAAAAGCGGGAAAAGAGACAAAGAATGGCAATCAATTACCATGAAATTTACTCATGAAGATATTGCCACTATGGTGGGCTCATCCCGAGAGACAATTTCCCTTTTAATGAGCAAGTTAAAAAAAGAAGGCTTACTTAAGAAAACTCTTTTTGGATACGCTATAAAAGCAGATGAAATGAAAAAAATCATAGCTGATTGAGGTTTCTCAAATATCTCAGCTTGAGTAATACCCGCCATTTGTTTAGACATGCCAAGCAATTATCCATATTTTATCTTTAGATGAATGGATCATTTAAAACTGAAGTATGACTTGATAGTATGTAAGCAAACTTCTATTTACTGTATTTTTAGTATAAGACGAATAGACACTTGAAAAAGTAATCCACCTAACAATTTTAAAGAATTTAAACAAAAAAAGAAGCCGCTGGAGGTAAGAGATTCTCTCAAAGCTTTAAAACACAACATAAATGGACTATCAATTCGCATATGAATTGATAGTCCATTTCTTATTGATATTCAAAACATTCTTGCTCTAATTACACCATAATTGTCTATACGTTTAGTAACCTATTTGGGCGCATATAATGCTCTGCTTCTTGATCTGCTAGAAACGCATCCAATCTACAGTGTTTTTGATATATATAAATTCTGTATTTTGTGGGTTAAAATGTAAAATTACGGTATGATTAATAAAAGTGAATTTGTTTCTTCTACAACAATCGGGCGGATTAGCCAACCATGTAGCAGAAAAATAATAGCTATACCATAGATCATGAAAGAACATTACGTTCTTTCGTGTTATTAAGGAGGAATTGGAATGGACATTAATATCTTTATTTTACCAATGATTAGCACACTGGTGGGTTTGTATTTAGTATGTCTCGGAGCTTGGGAATTAAGAGTTGGTTTAGATAGAAAAAGATTTATTACCTTCTCTTTTACAGGTCTTTTTTTAATTTTTATATTACCTGATATTTTTGGACTTCAAATCATTTCTATCCCTCATTAAATATCTATCAGCTAATTGAACTCCCTTGAGATTACATGAAGCCTAATAATTAGAGGGAATTATTGAGCTAAGAAGTGCTTTGCTTGAATAAGCAATGATAAATTAGGTTTACTAATAAAAAACACTGGAAAATTATCAGTGTTTTTTTGTATTTCTGTCATAAAACCACAAAAAGCACCGCTATAAGCGATGCTCATGTCATCTTTGGTTTAAATTACTTGTTGGGACTTTGTTTTGTGTTATGCACCTCTGAAGAGAACTCTTGCTTGAGGGCTTCTTTTTGTTTTGAGAGTATTTAATTTATATGAAGTGATTTACTAATCGTCACCAATTGGTTTAATCATTTTCACACAGTTATGTCCATTCCAATATCCCTGTCAGATCTGAATATATATTATCTGGAATTAAATTAAGTTCTTCCAAGGGAAGGTTGTTTCGATTAATCCATGCAGTATGAAAGCCGAAATTTTTAGCTCCTGAAATATCCCATCCATTTGAAGACATGAATAAAACCTCATCTCGATTAATGTCTAAAGTATCGAGTGCGTGCTGATAAGAGGCAAGTGTAGGCTTATATTGTTTAACTTCATCGATACTAATCAGGTTATCAAAAAAATATGATAATCCTGCATGTTGGATAAGAGGATCTAGCATATCATGGGAACCATTAGAAAAAACAACTAATTGTTTATGTTCTAATTGTCCCAGCACACTTTTTACCTCCGGATACGGAGAAAGTTGTAAGTAGGCTTGTAATAACTGTTCCTCTTTGGCATCATTTAATTCTTCATGATGCTCTTTTAGCGCATACTTTAATGCATCTCTTGTGATTTTGAAAAAAGGTTCATATGTGCCCATTAATTGGCGTAGGAAAAAGTATTCGATTTGCTTTGTCCGCCATGTTTGACTGATTCCAATACCTTTTCCAGGGTATAAATCATTGCAGACTTTTTTGATAGAATGAACATCAAAAAGTGTCCCGTATACATCAAAAATGAAAGCTTTAATAGAAGGTTTCAAATCAATTCCCCTTTTCGTCATAATGTAGTTGTGTAAGTATACTACTTATATAAACGTTTATATTGGTTCATAAACTGTTGGTCAATAGTTTGTTTGATTCTCCAAGGGAAACTTCCATGGAAAGCACTTTCACAATAACTTGTCACGACAGAATTGGCGTAATGAATAATGGTCTATTGCAAGTTGCGACCCCTTAAGAATTGTATGAAAATCCTATTAACCCAACTGTCGCCATGTTTTTAGGTGCGAAAAATGTGCTGCGAGGAATAAAACATTATTAGTGAAATCCGGATTTTATTTGAGTTACTTAGTGAGACGTAACAACAAATACAAAAAACGAACATCAAGAATGAAGTAATCAAGAGGCTAAAATTCCGTTCCTATGGTGTTCACTTTGCATATAATCTGCGTTTATATTTCCTGATTTTTTGGCTTTACTAAAGTTTAGTGGTTGATGAGAATGATTCAGCCGTTTTTTCTATAGCTAAAATTAAGTAGTTTAAGCAAGTGCATTTTCATTTGCTAACTGTTTCACAAGTTCCTTATTACGCGTTTTAAAGATGTCGTTATGAGACGAAACCATTGCTACACTGGCAGCCTTAGGTTCAATATATTGCTTCGCTTTATTCACCGCATTCGCAGCATCTTGGAAAGTCCCTGCAATGAGATTCAGTTTTGCTTCATGTTTTAATATATCCCCCGCTGCAAAGATTCCTGGAACAGAAGCTTCACTGTTCGTGCTTCCTTCAATAAACGATCCATCCGCTAATTGAATTTGAACGGGGCTATTTTCAAGTAATGCAATATCTCGTTCATACCCATGATTAATGACGATTTCGTCAACAGCTAAATATTGTTTTTCACCGGTTGACGCATGTGTGATTTCAACCGTTTCAATTTTTGAGTTGTCACTTGATGCAATCAGTTTTGAGATTGAGTTATGGAACAGACAGATAGCATTGCTTTCAAATAGTTTAGATATTTGTGCTTCATGACCAGTAAAGTCGCCTTTTCGATAGACAACGATAATTTGTTTTGCAAT
>JBFIXW010000061.1:0-11273 GCA_041605715.1 Paenisporosarcina sp. | reverse complement strand
TCGAGCCCGGTTGGAAGCTTATTTTCCAAATACATACTCGTTATACATAAGAGGCCCCTTGGTCAAGCGGTTAAGACACCGCCCTTTCACGGCGGTAACACGGGTTCGAATCCCGTAGGGGTCACCATTTATACTTTTTACCTAACTTTAACCAGTACGTAAGAAGAAACAAAAGCAAGTAGTTCTAGAAGACGATCAAATGAACGTTGAAGCGTACGAACGTACGTGACTGACATAAATGCGTGAGTTGACTATGAAATACGCAGCTTTTCAATCTTTTTAATGGAGGATTAGCTCAGCTGGGAGAGCATCTGCCTTACAAGCAGAGGGTCGGCGGTTCGAGCCCGTCATCCTCCACCATAAATTTTTACCCTTGGAGGGGTAGTGAAGTGGCTAAACACGACGGACTGTAAATCCGTTCCTTCGGGTTCGGCGGTTCGAATCCGCCCCCCTCCACCATTTTTAATCGCATTGGGGTATAGCCAAGCGGTAAGGCAACGGATTTTGATTCCGTCACGCCCTGGTTCGAATCCAGGTTCCCCAGCCATTTTTGAGCCATTAGCTCAGTTGGTAGAGCATCTGACTTTTAATCAGAGGGTCGTAGGTTCGAATCCTACATGGCTCACTTTTATTTTATATTTTTTGGGGCCTTAGCTCAGCTGGGAGAGCGCCTGCCTTGCACGCAGGAGGTCAGCGGTTCGATCCCGCTAGGCTCCATCATAAAACGCTTGGAATGTTCATTCATTCCAAGCGTTTTTTTGTATTAAAAATCATTCAAAACGATCTTATCCAAAATAATAAGTTGACAACAAATTGATAAATTCCTTTTCCAAATCTCTATTATTTTTCACCACCACATAAGTCGTTACTTTAGGAAGCTCAAATAATTCAAAAGGTATATGCATAATTCGACCCTCTAGTAGTTCTCTACGTACGATTGAGTGTGGGAGGATGGATACTCCAAGTCCTTCTTGAATAAAGCGCTTTGTTATATGGGCTTGAGAAACTTTCATTGTCCGAACTCCTGGTACTTCTTTTCTAAGTCTTATTAACACATCATCCCAAAATACAGGGTGGTGATGGGTGAAAAGGGTCATTGATTGTAAATACTCTAGACAATCAATTGGTGGACCAGCTTCGTCGTCATAGGTATCTCTTGGACCAATTAAGAGAAGAGACTCTTCAAAAATTGGAATGAACTGAATATGTTTATAAGTTGTGGGTAAAGCCGAAATACCTAAATGGACAATCTCGTTATCCACAAGTTCTTCGATCAATTGTGAATCTTCCACCCGAATTGTAATTTCAAGTTGAGGATGATTTTCTATAAATGTGCGTAAAATTGATGGGAAAATGGTTTCAGCGACTAATGGTGATATGGCAATCGTCCATTTATGTCGGAAGCCCTGTTTAAACGCGTGTAAATGTTGAATGCTCTCTTCCATTTGGAGAAGAATACTTTGTGCTTCATTGACATAGAGTTTACCGGCATCCGTTAAGATCACACGATTATTTATTCTCTCAAACAGAGCGATTCCTAAAAACTCTTCTAGCAATTTTATGTGGACAGTTACGCTTGGTTGAGAGAGCATTAATTGCTCAGATGCTTTCCTGAAGTTCAATGTTTCCGCAGCTACTGCAAAAGTTTTTAACCACTGTAATTCCATTTAAATGCCTCCGATCGATTAATAATTCTTATTGAACCAATTATATATCTTCAATTTTTATTATCAATAAAAGAACATATACTTGATATATAGGAGGCGGTATATATGTTTCAAAAAGGTTTAAAAGATGTGGTGGCCGTTCAGACCAAAATTGCATCAGTAGACGGGGAAAAAGGTGAACTAAGATATCGTGGAGAACTTGTGGATAACCTTATAACGAATGGTAGTTTTGAAAAGTTATCCACTTACTTATGGACAGGTGTGCATAGAAAGCCCTCGTCCTTATTTTTAGAAGGACGGAAATTACCGGAGCATGTTATACAGTTGCTTCAAACTTTACCTAAAAATCTACAACTTATGGATGCGTTGAGAACAGCTGTATCTGCTTATGCAACGCCGAATTTTCTGAAAAATTCCACTTATGAACAATCGGTTTTATTAACAGCAGCCTTGCCTGTAATCGTGGCATTTTTGCATCGTCAAAATCAGGATTTAGAGCCTTTAGAATCCAATGAAGAATTAGGCCATACTGCAAATTATTTATACTTATTAACAGGGATATCCCCAACTTCAACAGAAGTAGCTGCTCTAGAGACATATTTGATGTTAACCATGGAGCATGGCATGAATGCATCTACGTTTGCTGGGAGAGTGACAATCTCAACTGAATCAGACGTTCCTTCTGCAATTGTATCGGCTCTTGGAACTATGAAAGGTCCTTTACATGGTGGTGCACCATCTGGTGTGTTGGACTTACTTGATGTAATTCAATCGCCAGAACGCGTTACGTCAACGATTATAAGCAAACTTGAAAAAGGCGAGCGCATCATGGGGTTTGGTCATCGAATCTATAAGACGGAAGATCCGAGGTCGATCTTACTAAGAGAAAAATGTCTAGAACTGCAAGGCGAAGACAAATGGTTAGACTTGGCCACATATGCAGAGAAAGAAATTATTCAATTACTCAATGAATATAAACCGGGTCGTAAGTTATACACAAATGTTGAATTTTATGCGGCAGCCATTATGCGAGCTATTCAAATGGATGCAGCATTATTTACACCGACATTTAGTGTGGCACGCATTGTCGGGTGGACAGCTCATGCAATGGAACAAATCGATGATCATACGATATTTAGACCGCAATCCGTATATGTGGGCAAATCTTTTGTATGATAGAAGAAAATCATTCGTAAGGAGATTTAAATATGACATCGATTTTAATCCATAACAACGTGACTTTGCGTCCTATGCAGGAAAGCGACAGTGCAGCCTTATGGCGTATAACGAAGCCAAAAACGTTTACCCATATGCTCAATCAACTGCAAACTTACGCAGAATTTGAAAAATGGATGAACGCAGGTTTAAGTCAAATGACTACATCGGATGCAACGATAATGTATACAGTGGTTGACTCAGAAACGAACGAGGTAATGGGTTCAACTCGTATGTATACAATCGATTTTGTGAATAAATCTTGTGAAATTGGTTCGACTTTCTATGGAGAAGATTATCAGCGAACACATGTAAACACGACAAGCAAATTTTTATTGCTTTCGTATGCCTTTGAGACGTTGGGGTTTATTCGAGTGCAGTTTAAAACAGATGCTGACAATCTTCGTTCTCAAAAAGCGATTGAACGAATTGGAGCCAAAAAAGAGGGCATATTACGTAATGAACGCATTCGTTCGACTGGTTTAGCTAGAAATGCGGTTGTCTATTCGATAATAAATGATGAGTGGCCACAGTTAAAAAAATGCCTAGAAAACAAAATGAATAATTATGCATAATACTGTTGAGTTGAGCCAAGTGCCTTCCGCCATTTACAATAGAGTTAAGTAAATGAGGAGGTATAAAATGATGAATAATTTAAATATATCTTTAATTGGTGTACCTATGGATTTAGGACAAAATCGTCGCGGGGTTGATATGGGTCCTAGCGCAATCCGATATGCAGGCGTTGTAGAACGCTTAGAAGAAATTGGTCATAAGGTGACAGACGAAGGTGATATTCGAATAGCTGCTGCAGAAAAAACAGCACCAACGGATACAAATCTTCGTAATTTAAAAGAAGTGACAGACGCTAGTACATCACTTGCTAACAAAGTACATGAAGTAATGGAAAATGGTCAATTCCCACTTGTCTTAGGTGGCGATCACAGTATTGCGATTGGAACTTTAGCTGGACTAGGTGACCGTTATGAGAATCTAGGCGTCATTTGGTATGATGCACATGCAGATTTAAATACTGGTGATACTTCACCTTCAGGTAATATTCATGGTATGCCTCTTGCAGTTAGCATTGGTTTAGGTCATGAGCAATTAGTGAACATCCGTGGTTTTGCTCCAAAAATTAAACCTGAAAATGTTGTCATTATCGGTGCTCGTTCAATTGACCCAGGTGAGCGTGAATTGATTAAACAAACAGGTATTAAAGTATTTACAATGCACGAAATTGACAAATTAGGAATGACAGAAGTTATGAACAAAGCTATGTGGTACCTAAAAGACCGCGAAGTAGATGGTGTTCATTTATCTCTAGATTTAGATGGTATTGACCCAATTTACACACCAGGCGTTGGAACACCAGTACCAGGTGGCATAAGTTACCGTGAAAGCCATTTAGCGATGGAAATGCTATTTAATTCTGAAATGATTACTTCTGCTGAGTTTGTTGAAGTGAACCCAATTCTGGATGAGAAAAACAAAACAGCGGACGTTGCTGTAGCATTGATGGGCTCTTTATTTGGCGAAAAATTACTCTAATTATATCTCAAAACAACCCAGTATTCTTTTACATAAGAGTACTGGGTTGTTTTTATTTCAACATACTGAACGTTTTAAACAATAAATTCTTTTTCAATAAATGTAAGTATTTTGAAATATGTTTTGATATAATTAAAAAATAGATAAAAAATGAAACCTGTCGATACCTTAGTGCGTATAAGTAAGACAGCCGCTTGAGCGGAGGGGAAATCACGATGGATGCGTTGGTCAACAAACGAATACAAGAAGTACTAAAAGGCGATCAAAACGCATTCGCGGAGATTGTCGAACTGTATCAAGATAAATTGTATCGCGTGTGCTATCGAATGCTTGGAAATAAACACGAAGCAGAAGATATTGCGCAAGAAGCGTTTGTTCGAGCATTTGTGAACATACATACGTTTGATACAAATAGAAAATTTTCAACTTGGTTATACCGAATTGGAACCAATTTGTGTATCGATCGTATAAGAAAGAAGAAGCCGGATTATTTCTTGGATGCGGAGGTTGCGGGAACAGAAGGTTTGAATATGTATTCGCAAATTGCCTCTACGGAAGAAATACCGGAAGAAGAAGTGTTGAAAATGGAAATGCAGGAACGTGTTCAGTATGAAATTAGTCGACTGCCAGATAAATACCGTGCAGTGATTGTATTGAAATATATGGAAGACTTGCCGCTTCAGGAAATTAGCGATATTTTAGATATGCCTCTTGGAACCGTGAAAACTCGAATCCATAGAGGACGAGAAGCGCTACGGAAGCAATTAAGTAATATGTAGGAGGTATCACGATGAATAGGTGTCCAGATCATTTCGTTCACTATATGCATGAATATTTAGATGGCGAAATTAGCCGTGAACATGAACTGGAGCTTAAATCCCATTTGCATACATGTCCTTCATGTCAACAGCATATGCAGGAGTTAAGTAAAGTCGTGGCATTTGTACAAAGCGCGTCACATATCACAGCACCGAATGATTTTACGGCAGCCGTAACGGCTAGATTGCCTAAAGAACCTTCACGTGCAGGTATGAAGCGTTGGTTTCATCGCCATCCCATGTTAAGTGCGGCAGCCTTGTTTATGATATTAATGAGCGCCACTTTGTTTTCAAGTTTTAATGAAGATCAACACTTTTCATTTACTAAACAACCGAATCTAGTAGTTCAAGGGGAAAAAGTAATCGTTCCTGCCGGAGAGACCATTGAAGGTGACCTTGTGGTTAAAAACGGGGACTTACAAATTGAAGGAAAAGTAAATGGAAATGTGACGGTCATTAATGGGAATATTAGCGGAGAGAATTATATGGCTTCAACGGCAAATGTAACAGGTGAGATAAAAGAAATCGATCAAGTTTTCGATTGGCTTTGGTACAAGATGAAAGACGGAGCAAGCGACATGATGTCCTTGTTTGAGTAAAATGAATAGAAATAAGCCTACCCATTCAGGGTGGGCTTTTCATTTGGATAAAGCAGAGTAACAACACTTTATGCTATACTTAGTCCATATGATTACATGGAGAAGAGTGGGGGGTGCCACATGCCGTTTATTGACCAATTTACAGATTTAACGCCGGTAAACGTGCTTGTTAATATACTTGATGTGTTATTAGTGTGGTTCGTCATATATAAGATTATTACGTTAATAAAAGGAACGAAAGCTGTTCAATTATTAAAAGGAATCTTTGTGATTATCATTGCACGGATATTAACAGAAGCGTTCGGTTTAGATACACTCGAATGGTTGCTACAAGAAGTCATTAACTGGGGTTTCTTAGCGATTATTATTATTTTTCAACCTGAATTAAGACGTGCTCTAGAACAGCTTGGTCGCGGCAAGTTATTCGCTCGATCGAATTTACAAGAAGCCGAAGAGCAAAATCGTTTAGTTGATGCTATGACAAAATCAATTAGCTATATGGCGAAACGTCGAATTGGGGCATTGATTTCCATTGAAAGAGAAACGGGTTTGAATGAATATATTGAAACTGGTATTCAAATGAATTCAGAAGTGACATCGGAATTATTAATTAATATTTTTATTCCCAATACACCACTCCATGATGGTGCAGTTATTATGCAAAAGAATAAAATAGCAGCAGCAGCTTGTTACCTGCCGCTATCAGAAAGTCCTTTTATCTCGAAAGATTTAGGAACAAGACATCGAGCTGCACTTGGTATAAGTGAAGTAACGGATGCCATTACCATTATTGTTTCAGAAGAAACGGGAGCTGTTAGCTTAACGTCTAACGGTGACCTTCATAGAAACCTGTCTATTGAAGAATTTGAAACGCGCTTACGCAAAGTTTGGTTTGGACCTGAACCTGAATTAGTGAGTAGCTCCAAGTGGTCATGGAGGGGGAAAAAGAATGGATAAATTGATGGATAGCCCGTGGTTTTTGCGGATCACAGCGCTGCTCTTAGCCATGCTTTTGTTTCTTTCGGCGAAATCAGGAGACGAAAGCTTAAATGCAGCAAATAGCGGCAATATGACAGATGTTATTCGCGATATTCCTGTTGAGGTGTATTACGATGATGATAATTTAGTTGTCACTGGAGTTCCTAAAACAGTTGATATGACCATTGAAGGACCAACTTCGTTTGTGCAAACGGCGAAACAACTAAAGGATTTCACTGTATTTGTAGATTTACGCAATTTGAATATGGGTGAACACGAAGTGATGATACAGGTGGAAAACCTGTATGAGAAGGTAGAATCCAAATTAGATCCAGCCTATATTGAAGTGAATATAGAAGAGAAAGTAACGAGAGAATTACGTGTGGATCCAGAGTTCAATGAGCGGTTACTCGCAGAAAACTTTGTAGTTACGAGCATGAAATCTAGTCCAGAACGTGTGCAAGTTACTGGTGCAAAGAGTGTTATTGAAAGCATTAGTTTTGTAAAAGCGACCGTCGGTGGAGAACAAGGTCTAAATAAGACATTTACACAAGAAGCAAGTGTTAAAGTTTTGGACAAGGACCTGTCGAAATTGAATGTTACGATTGAGCCAGTAGAAGTTGAGGTTACAGTGGAAATTGAGGAATATAGCAGAGAGATTCCTATTTCTCTTCAGCAGTCAGGTACTATTAAAGAAGGTGTAGTCATCAATGAATTAACGCCAAAAACAAAGAATGTCCGAGTATTTGGTAATAAAACAATTATTGATAATCTTGAAACACTGCCTGTAGATGTAGATGTTAGTACCTTGGAAAAATCGGGCACACTAAAAGTGAAAATTAATGTTCCAAAGGGTGTCTCCAGTTTATCTAAAGAAGAAATTGAAGTAGCTGCTAATGTTACGCCTGCTCCAGTAGATGAGGAATTAATTGAAGATGATAGTGCTTTAATCGAGTCACGAAATTTTGAAGATGTTAATATAGTGGTTCGAGGTTTAACAGAGTCCGATTCGTATTCATTTCTAGAACCTGAAAA
The DNA here is from genome assembly GCA_041605715.1 of Paenisporosarcina sp. Taxonomy (GTDB): domain Bacteria; phylum Bacillota; class Bacilli; order Bacillales_A; family Planococcaceae; genus Paenisporosarcina. The sequence goes on along the minus strand of JBFIXW010000061.1, from coordinate 3,410 downwards.
GGGTCAATTATTACTAACGGTTAAAGGGCTGAATACGTACCTCGATTCGCTTAAAGAAAAAGATTTTCAGTTATATGTAGATGCAAGTGACGCAATGACGGGCGAGAATCAATTAGATGTTCAAGTAGAAGGTTTAGAAGATGGAACCTGGACTGTTTCATCGCCGATTATCACTGTTAACGTCGAGCGCACTTAAGTTTGGTTTTTGAAGGAGAGAATATATAATGGGTAAATATTTTGGAACTGACGGTGTACGTGGTGTCGCAAACAGCGAACTAACACCTGAATTAGCATTTAAATTAGGCCGTATCGGTGGTTATGTGCTGACGAAAGGCGCAAGTGAGCGTCCAAAAGTTTTAATCGGTCGAGATACACGTATTTCTGGTCATATGTTAGAAGGAGCACTTGTAGCTGGACTTCTTTCTGTTGGTGCAGAAGTAATGCGTCTAGGCGTTATCAGCACACCGGGAGTTTCATACTTAACGCGTGTAATGAGTGCTGAAGCGGGTGTAATGATTTCTGCTTCACATAATCCAGTAGCAGATAACGGCATTAAATTCTTCGGTTCAGATGGTTTTAAATTATCTGATGACCAAGAAGCTGAAATTGAAGCACTTCTTGATGCTGAAAATGATGAACTACCCCGACCGGTTGGCAAAGATGTAGGTTCTGTTACTGACTATTTCGAAGGTGGACAAAAATATATTAGTTATTTAAAACAAACAATAGATGAAGATTTCGTAGGTATTCATGTCGCTTTAGACTGTGCGCACGGTGCGACATCATCTTTAGCAACACACGTGTTTGCTGATTTAGATGCAGACCTCTCAACAATGGGCGCTTCACCAAACGGTTTAAATATCAATGAAGGTGTTGGATCTACACACCCAGAGGTATTGGCGAAGTTCGTTGTAGATAAGGGTGCAAATGTTGGTCTTGCATTTGATGGAGATGGCGATCGATTAATTGCTGTAGATGAAAAAGGTCAAGTAGTCGATGGCGATCAAATCATGTATATTTGTGCAAAGCATTTACACAAAGAAGGTCGTTTGAAGCATGATACAGTTGTCTCTACTGTGATGAGTAATATGGGCTTTTATAAAGCTGTAGAATCTCATGGCATGAAGAGTGTTCAAACCGCAGTTGGGGATCGCTATGTAGTAGAAGAAATGAAAAATAGTGGTTACAATTTAGGTGGCGAACAATCAGGACATATTGTCTTCTTAGACTACAATACAACGGGTGATGGTTTATTAACGGGACTTCAACTGGTTAATATCATGAAAATCACAGGTAAGAAATTGTCAGATCTAGCAGCTGAAATGACGATATTCCCGCAAAAACTAGTCAATGTTCGTGTAACCGATAAGCATGGTGTAACGGATAATGTAAAGGTTGCAGCAGTCATCGCTGAAGTAGAAGCTGAAATGGCTGGAAACGGACGTGTACTTGTTCGTCCTTCAGGAACTGAGCCTCTAGTGCGAGTGATGGTTGAAGCTTCGACAAAAGAAGATTGCGAACGTTACGTTGAACGTATTGCAGAAGTTGTGCGTACAGAAATGGGCTTAGCAGAATAGGAATTGAACCGGTTTTCTCTTTTTTGAGAGAACTGGTTTTTTCTTTTTGTCTAAAAATTTGTTACGATAGTCGAAAGACTTTAATTTCAAGGGGGATTTTCATTGGATTATCTATATCAGCCGTATGCAGCAAAACGTAATACCGTTTTTTCAAAAAAGGGAATGGTCGCTACTTCGCAACCACTGGCTGCTCAAGCGGGCTTAGAAATATTACAAAAAGGTGGCAACGCGATTGATGCAGCGATTGCAACAGCTGCAGCGCTAACTGTTGTGGAACCAACCTCAAACGGTATCGGTGGGGATGCATTTGCGCTTGTTTGGACAAAGGATAAACTACATGGGTTAAATGCTTCAGGTCCAGCACCCAAGTCTATATCAGCAAAAGCAATCCGAGAAAAGGGACATGAAAAAATGCCGGTATTCGGTGTGATTCCTGTGACTGTTCCTGGAGTTCCAGCAGCCTGGGCAGAATTATCTGAGCGTTTTGGAAAGCTTTCTTTAAAAGAAGTTTTAGCACCTGCTATCAGATATGCAGAAGAAGGCTATCCGTTAACACCAATTCTAGGGAAGTATTGGAAGCTCGCATATGAGAAGTACAAAACAACGTTTACTTCTGCAGAATTTGCTTCGTGGTTTGAGACATTTGCACCAAATGATCGTGCACCGGAAATCGGAGAAATGTGGTCTTCACCTGGACATGCGAGTACACTTCGTTCAATTGGACAAACCAATGCACGTTCTTTTTACGAAGGCGAGTTAGCCGATAAAATCGATGCATTTATGAATAAACATGATGGCTATTTATCAAAAGAAGATTTAGTTCACTATAAACCAGAATGGGTGGAGCCGGTATCAGCCAATTATCGTGGATATGATGTATGGGAAATTCCACCGAATGGCCAAGGCATGATTGCATTGATGGCATTGAATCTATATAAACAACTTCAAAAACCTGTGTGGGAAAATGCTGATACATATCACCAGCAAATTGAGTCAATGAAACTGGCATTTACAGATGGGCAAGCTTTTATTACAGAACCTGACGACATGCCCATTTCGATGGAAGACTTGTTATCAGAAAGCTATGCAGAAAACCGTGCTAGAGGAATAAATGATCGCGCGTCAACACCTAAACCAATGGAATTACCAAAAGGTGGAACAGTGTACTTAGCTGCAGCTGATGAAGAAGGAAATATGATTTCATATATTCAAAGTAATTACATGGGATTCGGTTCAGGCATTGTGATACCAGGAACAGGTATTTCCTTGCAAAATCGTGGTCATGACTTCTCATTGGATGACGCACATCCAAATGTGTTGAAGCCAGGAAAACGAACATATCATACTATTATTCCAGGGTTCTTAACGAAAGATGGGAAAGCAGTAGGTCCATTTGGTGTCATGGGAGGTTATATGCAACCGCAGGGGCATTTCCAAGTCGTTGTGAATACTGTAGATTATCTACTAAATCCACAAGCTGCACTTGATATGCCACGTTGGCAATGGATGCAAGGCAAAACTATTCTTGTTGAGCCAGAGTTTCCAAATCAACTAGCACAGGCTTTAGCAAGAAAAGGGCACCAAATCCAAGTTGCTACAGACACCGGTAGTTTTGGACGCGGTCAAATTATTTGGCGAAATCCTGATACAGGAGTTCTGCAAGGTGGTACGGAATCACGAACGGATGGTTCGATTGCTGCTTGGTAAAGGTTTGCTGACACGATTGTCTTGTGATTGAGACAATCGTGTTTTTATTTACTTGTATGGGAATTTACTTAAACAGGTTTTTAGGTATCACGCCATGGGTATAAGTACTTTATTGACGTTTGTGCG
>JBFIXW010000060.1:0-11438 GCA_041605715.1 Paenisporosarcina sp. | reverse complement strand
TACTTCTTGCTCCAATGTGTAAAGAACATAATTATCTTCTAACAATTGAATACATTCTTTACTTACATTGTTCATTTCAGAGAAATCTGTAATACGTTTGATGTATAACCAATCCCAGATTTGCTCTGCTCTATATTTTTTTTGTCCGTGATCTATAAGCCATGCCGTAAGTTGCTCTAATGTTAAACTAAAAATTGATGTTTTCATTTGTATACCCTCTTTTCAAAAAACGAAATTCCTATCCATTCTACTAGAAATGAACTTATATCACAACTGATTGAATTTTGCAAAGACTTTTTAACCGAAGAAGTTGTGAATAGTATTTACCGAACAAGAGAAATTACACATTTATTTTAATGCGATTAGATGCATGACTTTTTCCGCACAAAAACCTGGCCACTGCTGACCAGGTTTTATAAAAAGTGTGCTCCTACTCCTTTGAGTTCTTACGATTACCCCAAATTTTTCCACCTATTTTAGGAGACATTTGAACCAAAAACATACCAATTAATGCTGCAATCAATATATACATACCCGCAAAAATTTGAACGACTCCAGATGCTAGAGCTGCAATGATTACAGAAAATTCTCCACGCGGGGTGAGTACGAGACCTGTTTCAAAGGATTCTCGTTTGTCCAATCCATACCATCTACCACCGAAGTATCCTACAATCATTTTCGCCAGTATGGACCAAATGACAATGACGATTAAAAGACCAAAGGCTGGCACTTCATCTGTGAATTCAAGTGTTAAGCCAAAATTCAAGAAGAAGAAAGGAAGGAATAGGTTACGTACTGGCATAGAAACTTCCATTACCTTATCCTTAAAGTTCGTTTCAGCCATCATAATTCCAGCTAAAAAAGCACCAATGACTTCTGATAAATGTAGGTAGTAAGCAAAACCACCATAGGAAATGGCTACTCCAAGAATAAATAAGACAAAATAGTCTTCATTTAAAAATCTTGTAATCACTTTATGTGCTTTCTTAAAGACGACTTTCCCAATAACAACAGCCCCAATAACTAAGAGGGCTATCTTAAGAATAATGAACACAAAGTCCATGCCTTTAAAACCGTCCCCACTTAACCCAATTAAAATTGTAATGAATATAGGAGCTATTAGATCTTCAAATATGAGTAAGGATAAAATAAATCCTGATTCTTTATTGTCTAGTTTGTTCTTATGTTCTAATAATTTCACTGTGATAGATGAACTTGTTGCATAAACAAGACCTGCGATTAAGAGGGATGTAAAGAGATCGTGTCCAAAAATCATGGATATCCCAAAGGTGACACCTATACCTAAAACGATGTCTAGTAAGCTAGCCTTCCATACTTTACGTCCTTTGTGTCCAAGCTCTCGAAAAGTGAACTTCATCCCTAGTAAAAAGAATAAGACAATTAATCCGATTTCACCTGCTATTTTAAACGCATCTGTATCGCCAAAATAACCAGTTAAAGAAAGTCCAGCTCCAACTAGTATGTAAATGACGATATCTGGTATACGCAATAATTTAATTCCAATGAACGCGGCAACAAATAAAGCAAACAAGGTTAATCCTATCGCTAAAGGTAAATTCATCCCCAGATCACATCCATTCACTTCTTTATAAAAGGAGTATACCCGTTTAAATGAAGAATACATAAATTTGGTATAATTATTTACTAGAAGTACACAAAATCATAGATAGCTTAGGTGCAATAATGAAATGAAAAATCTGAATATAATTAGACGAAAAAGACCCTTTGGAAGTATCATTCTCCAAACGGTCTTTTAAAATTAAAATGCACTTACTCTTCTCCAGCCTCTTTAAACGCCATTGAAACCATCTCGAATTCTTCATCACTTTCAATAATCGATAGTTCTTCTCCTTCTTCAACTCTTAAAAAGAATACATCAATATCATCTGTTGAATCATCTTGCGTTTCTTCAGCAAAACCAACTGCTGCATATTCAATGCCGTCGATACTTAGCGTACCTAATACTTCGATTTCTTGTTCCTCGTTATTCTCATCAAACAATGCAAAAATGTCGCCTACTTCAATTTTCTCCATATATCTTTCCCCTCCCATAGTTGGTTTTGCTTCCTTAAGATGTTCATACCACTTCATCATGATTCAAAACCTGTAATCGATTTCATGTAAAAAGTGTATGTACACTAGCTGCATATTATAAGTACATAATAGATGTATTCCGGATCTATTTGCAAATTTATTAGGTAAGTCTTCTCCTAGTAATTGAAACTAGCAAGAGAACATGAACATCAACTAAGTGAATGTAGAGTAATTAAAATTAAATAGTCATGTAAAACGTAACAACGATGTGATTCGTAATCTCAGGAAAGAACTTCCTCTCTTAGGTTTTGAACATCTATCCATTTATATGGTAAGTTCTTTATAAGATAATTCTTGAAATGAATCTTCTTTTTTAAATGTACATAAAAATCTTATTAGAAATGGAGAAAAACATGCACTTATTTGATGAAGTATTTATACAAATCCTTATTTTACTTGCTATCTCCATCACTGTTATTGCATTAGCCAATCTGGTAAAGCAACCGTATTCTATAGCACTCGTTCTGGTTGGACTTTTATTGGGTTTGACAGATATCCCTATCATTGAAGAGGCAGAACAGTTCATTACTCAATCCAGTGTGTTTCAGGCTATTATCATCTCCCTGTTCTTACCTATCCTCCTTGGAGATGCCACACTTAAACTTGAGTTTTCCGTTCTGAACCAACAGAGAAAACCAATACTCGCATTAGCCTTTATCGGCACGTTTTTATCTTTTATATTAATTGGATTTGGTTCGTATTATGTGATTGGTTTACCATTAGTGGTTGCCTTTACATTTGCAGCATTAATGAGCGCAACAGACCCAATCAGTGTTTTATCTATTTTTAAATCTCTCGGCGTGTCTAAAAAACTAGCTGTCACCATTGAAGGCGAGTCGTTAGTGAATGATGGGATCGCTGTTGTTCTTTTTCAAATATCCACGATTTATCTCATTACTTATATCGAAATGGGGGTAGCAGGTATTGGAAGTGGAATCCTCCTTTTCTTGAAATTTAGTGTGGGTGGATTACTCATTGGTTTGCTTCTTGGTTTTGTCTTCAGCCAATTGCTTCGTCCATTTGATGATTATCCGTTAGAAGTTGCCTTTTCTGCTTTATTGTTTTTTGGTTGCTACTTTATTGCAGAACATTTTCACGTTTCAGGCGTTATCGCTGTTGTAGCTGGAGGCCTTGTTTTTGGTAGCTATGGAGGAAAAATAGGCATGTCCAAAGAAACTAAAACAAATATTAATACATTTTGGGATAGTATTACTCAAATTGCCAATTCGTTAATCTTTTTAATGATTGGATTAGAAATACGCAATATTGACTTCGCTGATAAATGGGGAATTATCATTCTAGCTATTATCATTGTATTAGTTGGACGTGCGGTTGCTGTGTACACGAGTACTACAATCGTTAAAGGCTTATCCCTCAATGAGAAACACGTTATAAATTGGGGGGGATTAAAAGGGAGTTTATCTATAGCACTTGCCTTAAGTCTGTCTCCTGATTTCCCAGGAAGAGAAACGGTTCTTCTGCTTACATTCAGTGTCGTTCTATTTTCATTATTAATACAAGGGTTAACTATAAAGCCACTTGTCATGAAGTTGGGCGTACTGTCATCTAAAAATAATTCGTAAGCCATGTAACGAATATCGATTTTAAATCAGTAGGGAAATAGAGGTGTTTGCATGTTTTTTAACGGTTGGGAAGGAATTGGGAGAACTTTAGTAGTTGGGGTTTTGGCTTATATAGGATTAATTCTTTTACTTAGAGTTTCAGGAAAGCGAACCCTTTCGAAAATGAATGCATTTGATTTAGTTGTCACCGTAGCTCTCGGTTCAACTCTCGCGACCATTCTTTTAAGTAAAAAAGTGGCACTTGCTGAAGGTTTGACTGCTTTCTTTCTATTAATTTCCATGCAATACATCATCGCATGGCTTTCAGTCAGATCAAAACTGCTGAGTGAATTTATCAAGTCAAACCCTAAGTTACTTTATTATGAAGGTGAATTTTTTTGGAAGGTGATGAAAAAGGAAAGGATTCTCGAAGTTGAAATTCTTCAAGCAGCTAGAACCAACAATGTAGAATCAATGGATGCAGTTCGAGCGGTTGTACTCGAGACGGATGGGACTTTTTCAATCATAAAAAAAACAGACAATATCCAACAATCTACTCTCTCCAACGTAAACAATCATACTTAATAAAAACCCATCAAAAAACAACCATCCCTCTACTAGTTTGAGGAATGGTTGTTTTTCGTTTTCATTCACATTAAATTGACTGATCGATACTTCGGATTAATCTAACTTCTACATCTTTCGCAATTTCAGTTAACTTATCATTATTCGCTAATTCGATTAGCGTTGTTGGTTTTGGTAAACCAATTTTCGTTTTACCTTCATCTTCATACACGACTATTTTACAAGGCAAAAAGTAGCCAACTACCTTATCTTCTTGTAATACACGATTCGCTTCTTTTGGATTACACACCTCAAGAACTCGATATCCTGTACTGAAATCTAGTCCTTTTTCTTGCAATTTAGCTGTTAAATCAAAATCCCATAAGACACCAAATTGTTCTTCTTTAAGTGAAGCTTCTAATGCTTTTACTGCTTCGTCCATAGACTTATCTGTTTCAACAGTATAATGAAAATTCATTCGAATCGCTCCTTTAAAATTTATTTAAAAAACACATATTTGAGTATACCCAAGTCGGTATAAATAAAACACGGAACCCAAATAGATTCCGTGTAAGTTTTCCATATAAAATGCTCAAAAGAGCCATAAATCATTTAACGATTTAACAATCAAATCTTATTTTCTGAATTTGATTGCTAATCCTTTCAAGAAATTACGAGCGTATTTGTCGCCACATTCTTTATAATTTTTGTGCCCTACTTTTCTTAATAAAGCACCTAACTCGCCTTTTGTGACAGTGACTCCTGCTAATTCTAATATATCAAGCATATCTTCGCTTGTTAAAGAGAGCGCTATTTTTAATTTTTTTAAAACCATATTATTTACTCTTTCATTAGTTAGTGCTGATCGTTCAGGTTGTCCTGGTTGCGTATCTTGTTTTCCTCTTTTAAATGTAATAAAACCATTTAAAAAGGATTCCATCATCACATTATCACATTTGATATTTTCATCATTTTCCATGTCATCGTCATAATGATCAAAGTCATCATAATAATCGTCTTTTGATTTTGTGAGAATCAGTAACACTTCTTCTTTTGTAAATTCCATGCCGCCCAGTTTAAAAATCTCAACCATATCTTTATTTTTTATATCTAGAGCATATCTTAATCGAATTAATATATCATTATTATCCATTACTAAACCTCCTTGTACATTCCCTGTTCACTCATTTGAATTGTTTAAATTTCATATAGATTTAAACCTAATAATAGCACAATTAACCAGATTTTATTCACAAGGACTCGATAAGACTAATCGTTTTTGATGGCTTTTCTCGATCGAAAGACAAATTAGCAATCCAACAAAGTTGTTAAAACTCTTCCTTTAAAATAGAGTACATTTTTATATCTCGGTGTTTTCCTTTCACAAATATACCTTTTCTAATTATCCCTTCAAAAGACATACCTGCTTTTTCCATTACTCGTGCGGAACCAATATTATCTACATCACACCCCGCTTGAATACGAACTAAATCCATTTCTTCAAAGCCGAATTTTATTATTTCTTTTGCTACTTCTGTAGTTAGACCTTTTCCCCAATATTCTTTAGAAATCACATATCCGATTTCAGCAGTTTTATGGTTTGGTTGCCACCAAACAAAATCAATAGTCCCGATAAATTTCCCATTTTCCTTGTATTCAATTCCCCACGGTGAAACCTGCTTATTTTCATATTTAGTCAATACAAATTCAACAAAATCTTTTGTATCAGATATTGTTTCGTGGGTATTCCAAGTTACATACTTAGATACTTCTTCATCTGAACCGTATTGATGCATGTCCTCAATATCTTCTAACGTGACTTTTCTAAGAATCAGACGTTCTGTTTCTAATAGTGGTAAATCACCAAATATTTTATCAACCCTCATGCAATCCCCTCCATTAGCTACTTTCTGGTACACCTGAATCATTAGTTAAATACGAAAAAATGCTACCTATTTTTAAAGTTATCATATCACCTATCTTTAATATAAATGCTGATATTATTTAAATACAACTTGAAAAAGCACTGCTAAAAGCAATGCTAATTTTTATATGACGTTATTAGTGCCTATTTGCGAATATATATGTTTATATAAAATTACTAAATGGGATTCTTTTTCGGCTTTTACGTATTAGACAACCATTTAGCTGTGTTATACCTATCTATTACTGTCTTTTGTATATTCGGGATAAATGGCTTTATAGCCCATTAACTTCCCTATTGGTCTTAAAACAGTGAACATTGTTCTTTGGATTGGAATTGGTGGGCTCGCAAGCCATGCATGATTCTTAAAATGAGTGCCCATAACTGCGATTTGAAGAATATTTGGCAACCCTTTTTTATCCGATTTCCCATCTCTGGCCAAACCAAACATGGTTTCAAACATTTGCTCCCAGTTTAGAGCTGGCTTGAATTTTAAACGACAATGAAGCTCATCCTCACCATCATTGGTCCAAACGTGAGGAGTGCCTGCTGTCACCGTTGTATGAAACCCTTTATTTCCAATTGTTTTTTCACCATTTCTATATAATGCTAAGGTTCCTGAGATGACCTCAAACTCTTCATCTTGAATTGGATGAATATGCTCTGCAGCTACAAATCCACCAGGACGCACAAACAAGTCTAACTCTAAGATTTCACCATTCGTGTCTTTTGCAGTTTGAATAAATACAATCTTTTCTCCGGTAATTGGGTTTTCAATTACGTCTCCCTTATTCGCCATATGATCCTCCTAAAAAGAATTAGTACTAAGATGATATTCTCTACATTTCGCACTTATTCTTTATCGAAGAGCACTAGATAATGAAACGTACACGTCGGTTTCAATCTTCTGTTCTAATCATAACTGATTTTCCTAATTCTCAAAAATTTTACCATGCTATAGAACTGACTTTATCGTATCATTAATAGGGACAGCATTTATTATATCAAATGTAAAAACACACGATTCATCTGTTATTCATACTTTACTGACTCCAAGGAAAATCACCAAAAGTTATCCGTACGAGTTAAGTGATGGTAAGATAAAAGTGAAGTTAAAAGGAGATGTTACATATGACCGTATCATTTAATTACAACAATGTTTTGTCGTTTATGAAAAATAGTGAAGTTGAAAACCTAAGTGAGTTTGTTAAGCACGCACATCATCAAATTCATCAAAAACAAGGGCCAGGGTCTGACTACTTAGGGTGGGTTGACTGGCCAGTTAATTACGATAAAGAAGAATTTTCTAGAGTCAAGCTAGCTGCAAATCGAATTCAACAACAGTCAGACGCTTTGATTGTGATCGGAATTGGCGGCTCTTATTTGGGTTCTAAAGCTGCAATAGAAGCTTTATCACATACGTTTCATAATCAAATCAAAGGCAATACGGAAGTCTATTTTGCAGGACAAAATATTAGTTCTACCTATATTCAGCATTTACTGCAAGTTTTAGAAGGGAAAGACATTTCGGTTAATGTTATTTCCAAGTCAGGGACTACTACAGAGCCGGCATTAGCATTCCGTATTTTCCGCGACTATATGGAGAAAAAGTATGGCAAAGAAGAAGCACGAAACCGCATTTACGTGACGACAGATCAGAGTAAAGGTTCTCTTCTAAAACTTGCTGGCGAAGAAGGGTATGAAACCTTTGTTATTCCAGATGATATTGGTGGCCGTTACTCGGTTCTTACTCCAGTAGGATTACTTCCTATCGCAGTAGCCGGTCTTAATATTGACCAAATGATGGATGGTGCTAAGCAAGCGTTCGACAAATATAATAATCCTGATCTGGCAACAAACGAAAGTTACCAATATGCCGCTGTTAGAAATATCTTCTATAACAAAGGAAAATCAATTGAGTTATTCGTAAGCTATGAGCCTGGTTTAAGCTATGTGGCTGAATGGTGGAAACAACTCTTTGGAGAAAGTGAAGGTAAGGATGAAAAAGGTCTTTTTCCTGCCTCAGTTAACTTTACAACTGATTTACACTCGATGGGACAATACGTTCAAGAAGGACGCAGGCTTTTAATTGAAACCGTTTTACAGGTGAAAAAACCGGCAATTGAACGTATCATTGAAGAGGATCCTGAAAATATTGACGGCTTGAATTTCCTTACAGGAAAAACTATGGATGAAGTGAATAAAAAAGCTGCTCTTGGAACGACCCTCGCTCATATTGATGGTGGGGTTCCAAATATGTTAATCGAATTAGATGAACTGAACGCATTTACTTTTGGGGAATTGGTCTATTTCTTTGAAAAGGCTTGCGCAATTAGTGGCACTTTACTAGGAGTTAATCCATTCGACCAGCCAGGAGTCGAAGCGTATAAAACGAATATGTTTGCATTACTCGGCAAAGAAGGTTTTGAAAAAGAAAAAGAAGAATTAGAAAAGCGACTATCCACATTAGGGTAAAAGCATAAAGAAATGAGGTAAGTATATGACGAAACAACAAATAGGTGTAATTGGTTTAGGCGTAATGGGTTTGAATCTTGCGCTTAACATGGAAAGCAAAGGCTTTTCTGTATCGGTTTACGATTACTGGACAGAACGAACAGAAGAATTTTCTGCTAGAGAAGCGAAGGATAAAAATATTCAAGGTGCCTACAGCTTAGAAGAATTTGTCACTTCTTTAGAACTTCCACGCAAGATCTTATTGATGATAAAGGCTGGTGAAACAACTGACTCGGTCATTGACTCTCTTATTCCTCATCTTCAACAAGGGGATATTCTAATGGATGGCGGTAATTCCTTCTATGAAGACACGAATAGACGTACTGCAAAATTACAGGCATTAGGTCTAAATTTCATTGGTGCAGGAGTTTCGGGTGGAGAAGAAGGCGCACGAACTGGACCTTCTATTATGCCCGGTGGACCGAAAGAAGCTTACGAGCAGGTTCAACCAATTCTAGATGCCATTGCTGCAAAAGTCGACGGTACTCCATGCAGCACATACATGGGACCAGATGGGGCAGGTCACTATGTGAAGATGGTTCATAATGGGATTGAATATGGAGATATGCAACTGATTTCAGAGGCGTATTTCATCATGAAACATGCACTTGGTCTAACTGCTCAAGAATTGCATGAAATCTTTTCTGAGTGGAATAAAGGAGAACTTGATAGCTACCTGATCGAGATCACTGCGGATATTTTCACGAAGATGGATGACGATACCGGTAACCCTCTGGTAGATCAGATTTTAGATGTAGCTGCTCAAAAAGGGACTGGGAAATGGACAAGTCAAAATGCGTTAGATTTAGGTGTCTCTCTCCCAATCGTAACTGAATCCGTATTTGCACGATTTATTTCGTCTATCAAGGAAGAACGAGTTGCAGCAAGTAAAATACTTAAAGGTCCGGCTTCTAAAAAGTATGAAGGTGATCCAAAAGAATTGATTGAAGCGATTCGTAAAGCTTTATATATGAGTAAAATTTGTTCATATGCTCAAGGTTTTGCTCAAATGCGTGCTGCTTCTGAGGAATACGGTTGGAACATTCCTTACGGGGACGTAGCAATGATTTTCCGCGGAGGTTGTATCATTCGTGCACAATTCTTACAAAAGATCAAAGAAGCTTTTGACCAGAATAGTGACTTACCTAACCTACTAGTGGATCCTTACTTCCAAGAAATCGTTGGGGACTATCAGAGCTCACTTCGAGAAGTACTAGGCTTAGCCATTCAAAAAGGGATTCCAACGCCTGCTTTCTCGAGTGCCTTAGCATACTATGATAGCTATCGTACAGAAACGTTACCAGCTAACCTTATCCAAGCTCAACGTGATTACTTTGGTGCTCATACGTATGAACGTATTGACAAAGAAGGAACGTTCCATACTGAGTGGTCGGTTAAATAAGTAGTAGCAATAATAAAGCATCAGGTTGTGAAACAACATACAGTTGTTTCGTGCCTGATGCTTTTTACCTTTTTAGGTAGCAAATCAAATATAATCTTGTGATTTTATCTTTCACAAGCTATTAAGTCTTTATCACGGTCGCTTTTTTTATTTGCATCATAAAGTGCTTTTGAAACAAATGGTTTGTATTTAGTTTTACCACCTTTATTTTTAACAGATGCTGATTGAGATACGCCACCCTTATATACCTTATTTAACTCTGTGCAGTTTTTATAAGTAATAGTTTTTGCATCTACTGATATAGCGGTACCAAAAGAAATACCTAGAATTAGTACTAAAGAAAGTAAAGTTATAAATTTCTTTTTCATTTTTAATTTATCCTCCTTATTAATTAAAGCTCTTAAGTTCTTAAAAAAATTATAAAATAAAGTATTAGCATTTTTACATATGACTAATATAGCACAATTAAAACTAAGTTATGGGATTTTATTGTGTTAATTGAATTATCTCCCTTTATGAAATAAATTGACAAAACAAAAGCGCTAAAGCCTAGATCCACCTAAGTCCTAACTCTATGCCTCCCCTATCTAGCTTCATTGGTTCAGAATAAGTGGACAATGCCAAAGCAATCAAAAATCTCAGATTATTAGTCAGAGTGAAATGTCCCAGAATAATATGATAAAAAGGGAATTATTAGCCTGACAATCTTTATGATGGGGATAGATGCATAGATTGATGAAAAGTATTTGATTAATTAAGGTTTCTATCAAAACAGTCTCTAAGTTAATGTTACAATTCATTATTAGTTTTTCTTCCACTACGCCATAAGGTAATTTCAAGTATTGTAATACAGCTGAGAAGCCATGTCAGACCAAGTGCCAGCCCACCGATTATGTCAGTAAAGTAATGCACGCCGAGAGGCAGGCGACTAAAGGCAATTAATAAAATTAAGACTCCAAGGGAGATGTTAATTAGCCATTTTGCTAAAGTATTAAGTTTACTTCTGATGATCAAATAAATAATAAATCCGTAAAAAACAATTGGGGCGGTTGAATGACCGCTTGGAAAACTGTAGCCAGTTCCATCGTACTCCTCAAATATGTTTGGGCGATCTCTTGAAAATGCAGCTTTTAGCCCACTAATCAAGATTGTAACTCCGCCCATTGCAATAACAAAATAAATAATTTTCCACTTCTTCTGCTGATAAAAATACCACAGTACGCCAAGCATGATAAGAGATTCTACAGTCAGCGCCCATACAGATCCAAGTTCTGTTATCCCTGCGAAAAAGGACATAACTCCAGGTGTTGCAAGATTTTCAGCAAAGTCCGCTGCATACCGGTCAATCATAAACTTC
>JBFIXW010000059.1:0-11828 GCA_041605715.1 Paenisporosarcina sp. | reverse complement strand
TCCTTTTTCTCTACCAGTAAAATGATTGTAGTGGAAGGCGTCAGAAAAGACAGGACCAAATTTTCTTTGTTCCGGGTCTTTCCAGCGGGAATAGCGTGTCCTGGTGAGACCCCGCAAGAGCTTGCGATGAGGAGGCTCACGGACCGCCCGCGGAAAGCGTCCGCAAAAATGGAAATCAAAATTCTCTATTTGTCTACAGTCTGAAATGCCATGAACACTTGGTTCATGGCATTTACTTTCAATCTTTTTAGAAGTACTAAGTGGATAAAACCAATCAATTTCTCCACCCATTTTTGATTAGAAATTACTGATCGACCCTAGCTATATACTCTATAACTCTAAATATTCTTCTAACGTTTTTTTACTTGTGTACATATCTGTTGCCGGACCTACGCCTACAAAACGAAAATGCCATGATTCGTGCATATAACCTGTTATTTCTTCTTTACCAATAGGGTAGCGAAGAATAAAGCCATATTCGTGAGCATGGGTAGCCACCCATACACCCGCTGGCGTTTCACCGAATGTTGGAGAAGCCCAATGCTGTTCAAAGTTCTTTTCACCAATATCAAAGGCTAGACCAGATTGATGTTCTGAGTATCCTGGTCTCGCGCTGTAACGGTCAGCTTCTGCTAGCCCATCTTTTTCAACATATTGGTTGTATAGCGTTTCTTGTCGTTCAAATGCTCGGTACGTGCTAAATGCGACCAATTCGAAGCCATCAAGTCTAGCAGCTGCTGCCATTTTTTCAAAGGCTTCACGTGCTTCTTTGCTTTCACCAGGTGCATAGGTGGAAGGGAGAGGATATCGTTTATTCGCAACTAGAATCTCTTGCTTAAAAGTTGGATTTGTAGGTAGCACTTGATCTGGATCATAGCTATTTGCTGCTGGTTTTTCAATCGGCACTACGGGTTCCTCCTTCACCGGTTTTTCAGGTGCGGGATTAGGTTGAGCAGGTTCTTCTTTAGGAGGAATTTCTTCTGTATTTTTATCCTTTGAGTCTTCTTTAACTGGCGGTTCTGCTGGTTCGGAAATCTCAGGTTGTTCAGGAGTTGCATCCGCCACTTTTTTTGAATATCCAACTTCTGATAAGCTTTCTTCAACATCCCAGTTATGAAGTCCTAACCAAATAATCGGAACGAGTAATATGAGTAAACCTCCCCCTATGATCAGAGGTGTTATCCACTTATTTTGTGTTTTATTTAATTTATTGAATTTGTTATTTTTACGAGATTGCATGAGTTGCCTTCTTTCATTATTCGTATCTTCATTTTACCATTATTTTAGTAGAACGTTACACTCATCTTTACTTTTCCGATATAATACATTAGACATGCTAAATAGATTAGAGGTTTCGTTATGATGAATTATCAAAAGTGGCTTTCGGTTAATTTCTTTGCCTTCTTTTTCACGTGGGGAGTATTTTTACCTTATTGGACAGGCTATTTAATCATTGTGAAAGACTTATCCGTTCCGCACGCTAGTATTATCATGGGAGCGGGCATGGTGGCACGTGCATTATCAACTTTCGTTATTTTTCCAGCTGCAGCTAAAAAAGCGTCAATTCGCAAGGTTATGCTATGGACAGCTGGGCTGTCATTATTTACGATGGCTCTATATATTCCCGCAGATTCGTTTGTTTTCTTACTTCTCATCACGATTTTGTTCAGTGTAGTTTATCCGATTTTGCTGCCAGCAATGGAAAGTAGCGCTTCTGTTTTGATGCAGAGTGAACGTATCCATTATGGAAAAAGTCGATCGTTTGGTTCGCTTGGATATACTGTTGGTTTATTAACCATAGGTGCTACGACGGCGATTTGGAGTGAAGAGTCAATACTTTGGGTCATGCTGATTGGACTAGCTAGTATGTGGTTTCTTCATACCCGCCCTTCACCAGCTATTTTAACGAAAGCACCTGAACAGGTTTTACAAATTGATACGAAATCTCAGTGGAAGAAGTTATTTTCTTCAAAACCATTTGTTGTAGTTTTGATTCTAGCAATCCTTTTACAAGGTGCACATGCTTCTTATTACAATTTCGGATTTATTTATTTACAAGAACTTGGTGTGAATAGTTTTTACATTGGTATTGTTCTAAATGTTGCGATTCTACTAGAAATTCTATTCTTCTCACGGGCAGACACTTTGTTTTCCAATACAAGGATTTCGACGATGTTTATGATTGCTGCAATCGGTTCAACGATTCGATGGATTTTAATCGCAGCCTTCCCAATAGTATGGGTTTTTGTTTTATCTCAATTTTTACATGCTATATCCTTTGGTGTAGCACATTATGCTTTCATGCAGTTCATTTCAAAACGTTTATCACATGATGCAATTCCTGCAGCACAAGGTATGTACGCCGCACTTGCGATGGGCTTAAGTACAGCAGTTTTAACATTTGCGGGTGGTTATTTATATGATTTCAGTCCAGGTCTTGCCTTTTTAGGAATGGCACTTTGTTCAATACCTGCTATTTTCATCATCATCTTTACACGCAATAAACACCAGTACTAAAGTCTCAAATTCGTTTCATACGGACACAAAGATACTTTTCATTTCGAATGTTTATAACAAGAAAACATGAAATGGGAGTGAATATTGATGTCACGAATTTCAAAATTCGAAGTACTATTATTAATGCAGCAATTAGATGAACTATTAGAAAATAGACAACAAGATAAATCAAAACATAAAAAAGCAAAAAAACACGGCAGCCAATAATTGGTTGTCGTGTTTTTTCTTTACTCAATCTATAATTCCACACGCAATGCGATCACCAGAATTCCCTGACGGGTCAGTCACATAATCGTCTGGTCCTGCATGGATAATCAGTGCACTGCCATCCTCATCAAGCAATGAATTCTTCCGCCCTTTTTCAAGTGTCACATTTGGCGTTATAATTTCTAAATCTACAGTGCCATCTGTCGAGACATTCAGATTAGGTAGGTCCCCCGCATGATAGCCTTTTGGATTATCAAAACCGTGTTCTTTACCTGAGGGGTTCATATGAGCTCCAGCAGTTGTAAACTTCGGAGGTTCACACTTCCCAACTTCATGAAAGTGGATTGCTTTTTTACCGGGCTCTAATTCCTTTAGAACCAATCGGATTTTTACGCCTGTCTTTGTTTCTGTTAATTCTGCAGTTCCAATCCCTTTTCCGTCTGAATTGACGATTGAAGTAGCAAGCTTATGTTCAATCTCACCACTAACGGGGATCATCATATTTTGTTGACTGCATCCAGCCATAAGTAAAATTAGACCTATCAACATCCATTTCTTCATACTAAAAAACCTCCATGTTAATGACGTGTCATTAGCATGATGGCTTTATTTTTCAAAATTATACTTTATAAGATAACAGTTAGTAATACGATTATAAATGCAATGACAAAAAAGATCGACATGCCCTTCATCCATTTAGCTTCTTTTTCAAACCCTTTTTCTTTAAAACTGACTGCTCGGTAACCATTCGATAATGCAAATAAAGCAGTCATAAACAATACAGCTAGATTGATATTTCCTTTAATAATAAAAACAAGAGCTGCTATACTGACAGCTGCAATTAATATTCCTGCAATCCACTTACGATTCATTTATTAACACCCCTTCATTATTTTGAATAATCTATATCTAAATTTGCTTGAAACTTAAATAAGCCACATGCATAAAAAGGAACTGCCCTTAGTCATATTATACGACTTTTTAGACAGCCCCCATTTTTTTATTCTTCTAATGCTTTTTCTGGATGATTTGAATAAAATTTGCGTCCAATATATGTTTGGATGATTAATAGTATCCCACCAACTGTCCAATACAGTGGTAATGCTGCCATTGAAGTGAATGACACGAACATAATCATAATTGGTGAAATATAAACAAACATCTTCATTTGTTGTTTCTGTTGCTCTGGAACAGTCCAAAGTGACACTTTAGCTTGCAGGAAATAAACAGCACCAGCAATTAGAGTCATAATAATATCTGGTTGTCCTAGACTATACCAAAGAAATTGATGACTTTTCACATCTGGCGAATAGAGAATCGCAAAGTAAAGTCCCATGACGATTGGCATTTGAATAATAACTGGTAAACAGCCCATGTTTAAAGGGTTTACGTTATGTTTTCTATAAAGGCCCATCATTTCTTGTTGCAGTTTCATTTGTTCTTCTTTGTCTTTTGCAGCTTTAATTTTCTTTTGGATTTCGTCCATTTCTGGCTTCATCGCGTCCATTTTCACTTTCATACCTTGTTGGTGCTTATAATTACGAAGCATCAACGGCATTAAAACTAAACGGATTAAGACTGTTATGGCAATAATAGCGAGTCCAAAACTTCCATTAAAGAAATCACCGAAGAAATTAAGTAAAAAGTCAAAAGGCTTTACAAAAATGCTGTAGAAGTACCCTTCTTTATTTTCAATACCTGAACATCCACTTAGGAAAAGTGTAACAAAGATCAGCATTGAAACTAATCCGATTTTCTTTTTCAATAGATTCACCTTCATCTTTTCAAACTATAAAGAAGTATACCTTGTTTAATAGTTGAATTCAAATGCTTGCTAGAAAAATCTAGGAAGTACAGATTGATGTGACAAGGTTATGTCATTAAATACAAACTTGCTCAAAGAAAAAAGAGCCGTTGTAAACGACTCTTCATCCCGTTGTCGGTAGAGAAAACCTAAAGTATTCATGCTCCTTATGGTCTCTGAATTGCTTGGGTGTCACACCTGTGTATTTTTTAAAGATACGTGTGAAGTAGCTTTGATTACAAAAATGATATTGCTTCGAAATATCCGAGATGTTTTTGTTCGTGTGTCGCAAGTAGTATTGTGACTCTTCTACTCGTCTTACATTTAAATATTCTACTAAAGTGATTTGAACATGTTCTCTAAAAATTCGAGACAAATGACTTGTGCTCACATTAAAGTGTTTTGCGATATCTTCTACCGATAATTCTGACTCCACTTCATCGTTGATGAACAATATAACTTTATTTACAGTTTGGTGGCTGAATGAAGGTTGTTTTCGTTCAGAAATGACGAGGATGAAAAAATCGATTATATCATCAGCAAATTGTAAAAATGCCGCATCATTCATATCATTATCAATCATGTCTATACAAGCTGTGTTAAATGCGAATGCTTTCTTAGATGGGACTTGATTTTCATACAATTTCCTGGCCATGATTGAAGACAATACTGTAAAGTAATGACGAACGCCACGGATTGTTTGTTTACCCGCTCTTAAAGAGATGCGATCAATGATACTTCGTAATGTCTTTTTTGCTTTTTCGGTTTCTAGATGATGAATTTGGTATAACAGCTGATTTTCCAGCTCAAAAAAATCTTCGACACCATCAAACTGACTCGAAATTTCAATCTCTTTCATGTACTTCTCGGAAATTTTTTCAGTTCCTGATAAATGAATTTGTTGCATAAACTCCCCATCTTTCCTTTTAATACACCCTAGCGTATCAAACCATTACGTTAACTATATAACGAAAATACGCCTATGAAAATAGGTTTATGTGTTTTTAGTGAAATATTTATAAATTTATAGAAAATAGGTATTTTTACACACCTTATTTTATCTATTGTACTAGATTATCTTTCATTCTGCATTGGAATAAGCACATTCAAGTGTCCTTTTAACACTTCTACGTCTATTGGCGTATGGCATCCTTCATCTCCATCTAAATTACAAGGCAGTACAGGATTAGTTTTGATATGTGCTTTTTCGGTTTTAATTATCACGACATCTGGATCTTCCTCCAGTTTACCTAACAAGACAGCAGTACCCATTCTCATGAATGCTGCTAATCCAGCACTTTTCACAACAAATACGTGTAAAAGCCCATCATCCGTTTCAGCTTTTGGCGCTAATTTTTCAAAGCCTCCAACAGAATTAGTAAGAGCAACTAGCACGAGAACAGCTTCGCCTTCCCATGTGCCATGATCATGTTGCACATACACTTGAGTTTCTTCATTCGAAGTCAATGCTTTGAATCCTTCAATTAAATAAGCAAGGGGACCAAGCTTTGTTTTTTGTTCAACTGAAACAAGCGAAACACTTTCTGCAACTTGCCCTACGGCTAAAATATTCATAAAATATTTATCAGCAGCTTTAGCAATATCGACAAAATGTGGTTTTGCTGTTTTTAACGATTCAATTGCTTCATGAGGATCCAAAGAAATGCCTAAAGCACGCGCAAAGTCATTTACAGTTCCGAGTGGAATAAATGAAAATAATGGCCGATACGTTTGTTCGGCAATTCCGTTCACCGCTTCATTAATAGTACCGTCTCCACCCATCACTGTCACTAAATCATACGTTTCATCGCAAGCCTGACGTGCGAATTGCATAGCATCCCCTTCGCCCTCTGTTTCTTTCACCTCAACATCATAGCCCATTGACTCCAAAGTTTTTATCGTATCTTCTTTAAACTTACTTGCTAACTCTTTACCGGAAGATGGATTCAGTATAAACATGGCTTTTTTCAATCAAATTGCCTCCTCTGATTTAATTCGAACTATGATAAACTAGTTTTTATACATATATATAGCAAATGAGGGGTTTCAAATTGGATTCAACATCTATTGAAGAAGTCATGAATGTTATGCGTGAGTTTTTTCCGAGCCACGCCTCTATCGCAATAGCAGATACAAAGGAGTTTATCTTTTATCAACCAAGCAATCAGATTGATTTACACATACAAAATGGCGACCCTGTCAAAGAAGGTACCGCTACTCATAAAGCATTAAGCACCGGGAAAAAAGTGACAGAGTTTATTGATCCTTCGGTATTTGGCATTCCCTACTATGGAATGAGCATGCCCATTCGGGAAGACGGGAAAATAAAAGGCGCAGTAACAGCCATCTTACCAGAACCTCCATCCTCTTTTTTAACCAACTATTTAACAATCAAAAAAGGCGAATGTTGGTATCCTGTGAAACAAGAATCTGTTCAATTTTTAGAAACTCAATTCAGAAAAACGTTAGTAAAAACAGATTTAATTGAAGGGTACCACCGATTAAATTTAAGTGAGCTTGAACTCTTTCTTTCGCCAAAATTATTCGTCAGATGTCATAGATCCTACATCGTCAATATAGACTTTATTGATGAAATTCAACCGGATTCTCATTCAACATTTTTATTAATAATGAAGAACGGAACACGAATTCCTGTCAGTCAGCGATATGCTAGTTATTTCAGAAGATCTTTAGGTTTTTAATAAATTAATCAGAATATTCTATCTTTTTAAATTTTATTAACATATACTAAAAACATATATGATAAATTCACACGAAAAAGAGAAGGCTGTAATCTCAATTTGAGAATTGGCCTTCCTTCTTTCTATTATCAGTTGTTTAGTGTTGTAGTAGTATTATCTTCGTTCTTGTTATTACTGACTGAATCTTTGTTTTTCGTTTCACTCTGTACTTCATCGTTATAATATTGGACGCTGGTCATAGCGCCCTCATCCACCATAGTGTTATCATCCACATCATATGGATCAGGATGGCCTTGTTTAGTAGAGTTCGTTTGAGTATGTTTTTGAGATTCTATAAATGAATTAACTTTCGTTTTTGTATTATTAAAAGCAACCAATGCTTTTTCTCGATTTTCCGGTTTGCTAAAGTACGCATATGCACCTGCTGCTAAACCTGCGAGTAATAAAGAGCGATTATTTCCTTTTGCCATTTTCATCATTCCCCCATTTTTTTGTTATACATCTATTTAATCAATACCCTTAACTAGGACTTGTTACACTTTTTAAATGTGTCAAAATGATTACACTTTAATTTTTGACCATATCTACATGAGGAATGTTATCTTCTAAATACTCGTCAGATATGGCTGTAAATCCAAATGATCCATAGAAATGAGCTAAATGAGCTTGTGCTTGTAATTGAATTTCTTGATTTGGCCATCTTTCTTCAATGAATTGAAGACATACATTCATTAGCTCTTTCGCTAATCCTTTTCCACGTGCCTCTTTCTTAACGATGACTCGTCCAATAGAGATGCGTGCGTATTTCAGACCTTTAGGAAGAATTCTAGCATAAGCTAAGGTTTCGTCATTCTCTACATATGCTAAGTGATAGGATTTTTCATCATAGCCGTCTAATTCTGGGTATGGACAGTTTTGTTCCACAATAAAAACATTAACGCGTAATTGGAGATATGAATAGAGTTCGTGTATCGATAGTTCGTTAAATGCTTGTTGCTTCCACATACTTTCTGCCCCCTTTAAGTGATATTATTTCACATGTGTAGTAAGGAAGCGAAATATTTGGTATGATAGCGGAAAGAATTTTGAGGTGAATTGACTTGATACGATTAATGACTTTTGAAGATATTGAAGCTGTTCAGTTAATCGCTAAATTAAGCTGGCAGGACACATATGAAGGAATCATTCCGACTGAAATACAAGATTTATTTGTAGAAAAAGCATATTCACTCGGGATGTTAATGAAAAGAATCGAAAAGACTTCTATGTACGTAGCTTTACATCAAGAAGAAATAGTAGGTTTTGCAAACTTTACTAGAGTAGATGAAGATGGAGATGCGGAATTAACAGCTATTTATATGCATCCGAATCATCAAAAATTCGGATTCGGTAAAAAACTGCTACAAACAGGTCTTGAGAAAATTCAAGATGCCAATCAGCTTTTTGTATATGTAGAAAGTTTAAATGAAAAAGGCCGATTATTTTATGAAGCAAGCGGTTTCGAATTATTAGAAGAATTCGATGAGTATTTCGAAGGACATCCACTAAGCACTGCAAAATATGTTTATTACATAAAAACACCTGTCAAAAATTAATTTGACAGGTGTTTTTGATTTATTTACAACGGTTGATGCGGCGTTGTCGCTGTATGAGTTTCTGTTTCTGTTTCAGCTTCCGTACGGTAATAAGGATCTTCTACATAGTGCACTGGTGTTTTTCTTACAAAACACATAATCGCTGCAATGTAGAATAAAATTGGGGCTAATAAAAGAATACCTGATAACAATCCAGCAAAGATGAATAAAATCCCCGCCGTTTTTGGACTCTTATTCTTTGAAACTTTTACAACTGCAATGATGCTTAGAATAACACTAAGTAATAAGAAGGCTACAAATACCCACCCAACTACTCCAACTACATCCATTCCACCAGCAATGATATCCTTCGTTAATTCCATTTCTTCTGCAGTTAATGTTGGATCTGCCATGATTTCTGTTTCAATCATGTTTTGAACTTCAGTTGTGTTCATCGCACTGGCACTGAAAACAGCTAGAGTTACGATAATTAATAAAATGACATTTAAAATAGTCCCTATAATACCTAATGCTACTTCACCGGTTCTGCTCAAATCATTCACCTCTCCTTTAAAACTACTTTTTAATAATACGAAACAAATTGTTTATTGGTTTCATATTTTCATCATTCCCTAGATAAAATTAGAATAAACATGTTTATTGGTTTTGATTGGTGGGTATATATTTAGTAACACCAACTTGAAAGGAGCAGATGAACAATGAAAGAAAAATTAGTATTTAACCAAGCAGATTTCATGTACACAATGGTAGGTGCTTCTGTATTAACAGGATTTTTATTTGTATTCACTCAAATGTGAGGAGTAACTATATGACAATGGACAAGAATACATAAAAGGCAATCCACTACTAATAATTAGCGGATTGCCTTTTAATTATGCCTTTATATCGTCGTATTCAGAAGAATTTTCAAAAGCAGTAACAACATACGAACAAACTGCTTCCATTTTCAAATCTTTTTCACGAGCAAATTTAGCCGCTTGATCTAGCAACTCTTTTGCTACACCCTTGCCTCTTAGAGAGGGAGAAACAAAAGTATGATCCATCACCATTACATCACCTAATAATGTCCACGTAATTTCCCCTAAAGTTTGACCATCTTTCTCATACACATACGCATATGCATCATGACCTAATTCTTTAAATTGGAATTCCATTTCACCACTCCTTTTTTTCAGTCTAGCATAATTTATTCTTTTAATGTTAGTGGACGCAATTTCGCTTCGATTTGATTTCGTTGAGGTTCTAAAAATGGGGGCAATGCTAGTCTCTCCCCTAAAACGTCCATTGATTCATCTGTTGCAAATCCAGGTTCATCCGTTGCCAATTCATAGAGGATACCATTCGGCTCACGGAAATAGATGGATTTAAAATAGTATCGATCCACTTTTCCTGACGTCATAAAACCTTTCAAACGTAAAAAGGCATCCCATTGATCGTATTCTTCCATCGTTTCAACTCGAAACGCTACGTGATGAACACTTCCCCGACCAGGTCTTTCCATCGGCAAATCTGACCGTTCTTCGATATGAATCTCAGAAGCTGGACCTCCTTCACCAACAGAGAACACAGTAATATCTGGCATACCATCTATTGATGATGCATACGAACCAATCTTTTTAAATCCGAGTACGTCTGTTAAAACTAATTGTGTTTGTTCTGCACGACGAACAGTAAGTGTGACATGACCAAGACCAACTAAAGCAAATTCTTCTGGCACATCTGCTCCCGCCCAAGGTATTCCATATGGTACACCCATTCCATCATCTACTACTAACATGAGTCGAGATCCTTCGAAGTCTTCAAAGTACATGGTTTTTCTACCGAATCGATCAACAATAGCTTCAAATGGAACTTGGTATTCCGTAAATCGTTTTTGCCAATACTGCAATGCTTCCTCGTTCTTTACTCTCAAGGAAGTATTGCTAATACTTGAAACACCCGGTGTTGTTTTTGCTGCATGTGGAATATCAAAATACGTCATGTCCGTTCCCGGTGTTCCAACTGCATCTGCATAAAACAAATGATAAGAAGATGGGTTATCTTGATTGACACTTTTTTTCACTAATCGCATGCCTAAGATACGTGTAAAAAAATCATGGTTTCTTTCTGCATTTGCCGTCAGTGCAGAAACATGATGGATGCCTGCTAATTTCATACTAAACCCTCCGTTATATAATATATCTCGAATTCGAGATAATGTTTTTAAAGTTTATCATGACTTTTACCGATTTACAATTTCTTCAACTCAGTTTGAGACATCATGGTTCGTTTTAGCTACGCTTCTAGTTGAAGGTAGCGTTATTCAATTAGGGGCAAAAAGTTTTATCGGTCAGCTTGAGAAATTCATCGCACAAAGTGAATGGTTTATCAGTCAATCTATAGTTTTATCGCTCAATCTCGATGATTTATCGCACAATCCAGTCTCACCAACAAGCCCACTGGTTGAAACAATAGAACACATTCCAACAGCAAAGAGACATGGAGCGATCAGCGAAATGGCTCCCATTTGAATGGTTTTGGTTTTCGCTTCGCTTCTGTTAAAAGAAGAGTGTTTCAAAAAGGAGTGTACTTGGTTAACGAGACGGATTTTATAGGATTGATTTGCTTTTGAACATTTATCAATCAATATGAAGGGTTTATCAATCAAATTCGACATTTATCAATCAAACTGATGATTTATCAATCAAACTCAACCTTTTATCAATCAAACACGTCTCACAGCCTAGTTGACTAAGTGAACCGACCTAGACTTTCCAACAGCAAAGAGACATGGAGCGGCTAGCGAAATGGCTCCCATTTGAATGGTTTTGGTTTTCGCTTTGCTTCTGTTAAAAGAAGAGTGTTTCAATAAGGAGTGTACTTGGTTAACGAGACGGAATTTATAGGATTGATTTGCTTTTGAACATTTATCAATCAATATGAAGGGTTTATCAATCAAATTCGACATTTATCAATCAAACTGATGATTTATCAATCAAACTCAACCTTTTATCAATCAAACAC
>JBFIXW010000058.1:0-11945 GCA_041605715.1 Paenisporosarcina sp. | reverse complement strand
TGTAGAGTGGCCAGAGAAAGAACATTCTCCATTTTGCGAATGATATTCAAGGATTGGCTGATGGTATTCTCCATTTGGACGATGCTATTCTAGGATTCGCCAGGCCTATTCAAGGATTCGAGCATCCCATTCTAAAATTCACGATTATCAAACAATTTAACGCGTAAGAATGGTATCAGTTGGCGAACCAATTGACACGTTTTCTGTTGGTGGTTCTTTCTTTATATAGGATTTCTATATCTTAAAAGTACTACAAATGTTTTTAACGATTATGAAACTATCAGATACCTTTCCTTCATACACTGTCTAAGAAGTTAGATAGTTAAAGGAGCTAAGACTTATGAACTCATACCGAAACATGATTATCATTTTAGTTTTTGCCATGTGCATCATTTTAGGGCCTAACCCAGGACATGCTACTGCCGAATCAAACCGTTTTGTCGCTTTGCATGATCGAATGTTGCATTTTGAAAAAGGAGAAGTTCAAATTGTAAATGGACAGATGATTGTTCCTTTTGAAAAAATGGCACAATATTTGTATGCTGACATTGTAAAAAGCGAAGATCAAATTGTGGTAACTAAAAATGGAACATCAATAGCATTTGATTATCACACAAAAGAAACGTTTGTTAATGAGGTCAACGAAGAGACGAATGCCATTCAAATGATGAATGATGTACTTTATGTACCTATTCGCTTTCTTGGGGAAGTAACAGGTTTTAATGTTGAGTATTTGTCTTCCATTTTAACTGCGAGACTTACTTCAGAAACCTATTCGCATATTAGTAACCAAGATTTTATTAATAAAGTCGTAAAAAATCGGAAACCACCAGTGCCTGTACTATCAGATAAGCCAATAGTGTATTTGACTTTTGATGATGGACCAAACCGTTATACGAGTGTTCACTTACGAATTTTAAGAGACTATAAAGTTAAGGGGACATTCTTTTTCATAGGGGAAGATGTTCAAAGACACCCTTCTATAGTGAGTCAAACATTTTTAGATGGTCATTATCTTGGCCTTCACAGCATGACGCATGAAAAAAAGAAGGTGTACGCGACAGCAGGGGCATTTATGAAAGAAATGCAAACGGAGAATGATTTACTTAAGAAATTGACGGGACATACATCTACTTTAGTTCGTGCTCCTTATGGTAGTACCCCTCATGTGACATCATCGATGCGTGAATTGTTAAAAAGGAATGGTTATAAAATGTGGGACTGGGATGTTGATACAGTTGATTGGAAGATAAAAGAGGAGAATTTTACGCAAATCGTAAAGAATGTACAAGTTGGGGTCGAGAAAGCTAGACTAGCAAAGGATAAACAAATTGTCGTATTGCTTCATGATCGGCCGCAGACAAATAAGGCTTTGCCCCAAATCATTGAATGGCTAAAGCAACAGGGATATTTGATTCAACGGTATAGTCCGGGACAACATGTTAGTCAAAACTTTTGGAGAGATCAGGGCCTCTAAAAGAAATAATAGGATGCAGGGGAACGTTCATCAAATAAAAGTTCCCTTGTATCATTTTATTAAAAAATTCCTAATTTCCCAACCCGATTAACTGCTTCTTCCAATCGGTTTTCATCCACTAGCAATCCTACACGAATATACCCTTCTCCAAATTCTCCGAAGCCATTTCCTGGGGCAACAGCTACATCAGCTTCGTCTAAAAGTTTGTCTGCAAACTCTTGGCTAGTGTATTCGGCTGGAACAGGTAGCCATGCAAAAAATGACCCTTTAGGGGCTACTACTTCCCATCCAATTTTTTGACAGGCCCTAATAAAGACATTTCTACGACTTTCATATAGTTTCACTAATGCGGTAACGTTTACTTGATGATCACTTAAAGCAGTTACTGCGGCATGTTGGATTGCTGGAAATAGACTAACGAATAAGTGATCTTGAATCACATTTAAGGCTTCGATGATTTCTTTATTCCCTACGGCAAAACCGACTCTCCAACCAGCCATATTATAGGTTTTGGACAATGTATACATTTCAATTCCAATATCTTTTGCTCCATCTGCTTGTAAGAAACTAATTGGCTTCTCACCCTCAAATCCAATGGCTCCATAGGCAAAATCGTGAGACACTGCGATATCATTTTCTTTGGCAAATGCCACTGTTTTATTGAAAAATTCAAGGTCTGCTGTAGCCCCTGTTGGGTTGTTCGGGTAGTTTAAGTACATCAGTTTTGCACGCTCTTTGCTTTCGTCAGAAATAGCATTGTAATCAGGCAAAAAGTGATTTTTGGCAACGAGTGGTAACGTTTCATATTGGACATCTGCCAAAACAACGCCAGACAAATAGTCTGGGTAACCTGGGTCTGGTAACAACATTAAATCTCCGGGGTTCAATACCGCCATCGGCAGTTCGACAAGACCGATCTTCGTACCAAATAAAACCGCTACTTCTGAAGAAGGATCGATATCAACATTGTATTCACGTTTATAAAATGCAGCTGCCGCTTCTTTGAATTCACTAATTCCTCGGAAGGGTGAATACTTATGAGATAACGGATTCTCTGCAGACTCTTGAAGGGTTTTTACGATATGTGGAGGTGTCGGTTGGTCTGGATTTCCTTGACCCAGGTTAATGACATCGCGTCCTTCTGCTACTGCTGCACCTACTTTTTGAACGAGTGAAGCAAAAAATTGTGGAGGCAATTGTTGTAGTTTATTTGATAGTTTCATGATTTTTCCTCATTTTCTGAAATAGTTGCAATCATCAGCCAAATCTTATAATCTTTTCTGTATCTTGTCTATAGGTGGTGTGTTCATGAAAATCGCTTGCATTCAGCTTGACATTGAGTTTGGCGAACCAAAAATAAATTTTCACAAGGTTCAAACATTGATCGAACAAGTGGCAAAAGAAGGTGCAGAGTTAGTTGTTTTACCAGAAATGTGGAATACCGCCTATGCGTTAACCGAATTAGAAGAGTTAGCTGATCGTGAAGGAGAACAAACAAAACTATTCCTGTCTGAGCTAGCCGTAAAACACCATATTCATATTGTGGGAGGATCGGTTTCCACGAAAAAAGGTAACCAATTCTATAACACGATGTATGTTTATACCAACAAAGGAGAGCTTGTCGCAGAGTATGACAAAGCTCATTTGTTCCGATTGATGGATGAACATCTGTATTTACATGCTGGGAATAAAGAAAATTTATTTTCTCTAGGTTCTATACGTGCAAGTGGCGTAATATGCTATGATATTCGATTTCCTGAATGGCTTCGAGCACATGCTTTAGCCGGTGCTGACGTGATATTTGTCCCAGCTCAATGGCCAGAATCTCGAATTGACCATTGGAAACTACTTCTTCAAGCGCGAGCAATTGAAAATCAATGTTTTGTCATTGCTGTCAACCGTATTGGTCAGGACCCCAATAATCGGTTTAATGGGCAGTCCATGGTCATTGCACCTTGGGGGAAAATCTTATGGATTGGTGGTGAACGTGAAGAGTATGCACTAATTGATGTGGATTTTTCTGAGGTAGAAGAAGTGCGTCAACGAATCCCTGTTTTCGAAGATCGAAGACCGACTCTTTACAAATCCCTTTTTGAAAATGAATAAAGTATTTTAAAAAAACATTTGACACCTTTCAAGAAACATCGTAAGATTTAGTTCGAAACACAAGACAATTACATATTGGAAATTATCAAGAGAGACCGAGGGATAGGCCCTATGACGTCCAGCAACCCCCAACAGATGTTGGGAAGGTGCCAATTCCTACAGAATGAACTCATTCTGAAAGATAAACCAAAATCCATTTTTCGGTGCCTCTTTCATGATGAAAGGGGTATTTTTTATGGTCCAAAAGGAGATTGCCATGATACATATTGAGAATTTATCTAAAGAATACAAAACGAAAAGAGGAACTGTAATAGGAGTAAATCAGGTTAACCTTTCCATAACCGAAGGCGAAGTATTTGGAATTGTGGGTTATTCGGGAGCCGGTAAAAGTTCGCTTCTCCGATGTATTAACCTACTCGAACAACCAACCAGTGGAAGTATTATGGTAAACGGTCGAGATTTAACGAAATTAAAAGGAGAAAATCTTCGAAAAGCAAGATTAAAGATAGGCATGATTTTTCAGCACTTTTATTTAATTAGCCAAAAGACGGTTGGTGAGAATATTGCATTCGCATTAAAAGCGGCAAACACCCCAAGAAGAGAAATTAAATCACGTGTTTTGGAACTGCTTGAAATGGTTGGGTTAACAGAAAAAAAGGATGTGTACCCAGCCCAGTTAAGTGGTGGACAAAAGCAACGAGTGGGAATTGCTCGAGCACTGGCTAATAATCCAACTGTTCTGTTGTGTGATGAGGCTACTTCAGCACTGGATCCAAACACCACCTTATCGATTTTACGTTTACTTAAAAAGATTAATCGAGAGTTAAACATCACAATTGTTCTCATTACTCATGAAATGAATGTGGTGAAAGAAATTTGTGACCGAATGGTTGTCATGCAGGATGGTCGAGTTGTTGAAGAAGGCTCAGTTTATGAGATTTTCTCAAACCCACAAGCTGAATTGACAAAAGAATTTATTAGCAGTGTGGTGTCATTTGAAGTTCCTGAGGCCATTTTAAATAAAGTCACAGGAAGCATTATCAAAGTTTTGTTTAAAGGAAATGTGGCTGGAGAAGGTATCATTTCGGATACCGTTCAGCAGTTTGATGTACGTGGGAATTTCTTGCATGGCGCGATTGAATATATTCAGGAAGTTCCACTCGGTTTGTTTTTGATGGAACTTCAAGGTTTTCCGGCAAACATCAATCGATCGATTAGTTATATGGAAGGCCGAGGGGCTTTAGTGGAGGTGATTCGTAATGGGCATTGATATACAACATATTATTGAAATGTGGCCAGATATTTTAAAAGCTTTTAACCAAACACTATATATGATTGGTGTATCACTGACTGTTGCGGTTGTTATTGGATTACCTCTTGGGGTCGTACTATTTATAACGGATAGAGGATTGATATTAGAAAACCGATTTTTGAAATCAACACTTGGTTTTATCGTGAACTTGATCCGTTCGATTCCATTTATCATTTTGTTGGTGGCGCTGCTTCCTTTAACTCAGTTAATTGTCGGGTCAAGGATTGGACCTGAAGCAGCAAGTGTTTCTTTATCAGTTGCTGCTATTCCATTCTTTGCACGGATCGTAGAAACATCGTTACGCGAAATCGATAAGGGAGTTATTGAAGCCGCTGTGGCTGTAGGTGCAACACCTTGGATGATTATCAAAGATGTTTTATTGCCCGAAGCTAAATCGAGTATTGTGCAAGGAATTACGATGACCATTATTAGTCTTGTTGCTTACTCAGCAATGGCAGGTGTAGTGGGTGGTGGTGGAATTGGTGACTTAGCTATTCGTTTTGGCTATTACCGATACGACGATACCATCATGATTGTGACGGTTGTGATTTTAATTGTTCTCGTTCAAATTGTTCAACAACTGGGTGATTGGACGGCTAAAGCAATAGATAAAAGATAAAAAGGGAGAGATAAAGAGATGAAAAAGGTTTTATTCACAGTGATTTTACTAGTTTTAACAGTAGGCCTTGCTGCATGTGGAGGGAATGCCAATGAATCTAAAGGGAATGCAGATAACGACAAATCCGTGAAGTTAGGTGGAACAGCGGGTCCATATAGCGACATGCTTAAAAAAGCAATTCAACCAGCTTTAGAAGCAAAAGGGTACGAAGTGGAAGTCCATGAATTCAGTGA
Organism: Paenisporosarcina sp.; assembly: GCA_041605715.1. Lineage (GTDB taxonomy): Bacteria > Bacillota > Bacilli > Bacillales_A > Planococcaceae > Paenisporosarcina. The sequence goes on along the minus strand of JBFIXW010000058.1, from coordinate 6,198 downwards.
TTATATACAACCAAATGTTGCCTTAAATAGTGGAGATATCGATGCAAATCTATTCCAGCATTCGATTTACTTAAAGAATTTCTCGAAGGAAAATGATATGGATTTGACTGGATTAATTACTGTGCCTACTGCACCGATGGGTATTTACTCAAATACATATTCATCTATTGAAGATATTAAAGATGGTGCAACAATCACAATTCCAAATGATCCAGTGAATGCGGCACGTACATTTTTAATCTTGCAAGACCATGGGTTAATCGAACTGAATCTTGATGCTGAACCGTTAACGGTATCCGAAAAAGATATCCAAACCAATGTGAAAAACTTAGTGTTCCAACCAATTGAAGCAGGTCAACTACCTCGTTCAGTTGATAGTGCTGACTTAGCTGCTGTACCAGGTAACTTTGCTTTAGCAGCTGAAATGGATTTACTCGATGCGTTGGTTTTAGAAAATATGCCAGAACAATATCGGAATTTAGTAGCTGTTACAACTGCAAATAAAGACTCGCAGCTAGCAAAAGATTTAGTGGAAATAGTGGAATCACCAGAATTCGAAGAATTAATTGATGCTGAATTTCAAGGCTTTGGGAAACCAGAATGGATGAAAAACTGAGGTAGCGATTTGATGAGGATATATGGAGCTCAATGGGTTCTAAATTCTTCATTATTTAAATAAAGTGTAAAGCCCGTACAGATTGTGCGGGCTTTTTCTTGCTCAATCGCCTATATATCCGTCACAATGATTGTATGAACAAACTTGGAGGAACAAAAGATGAGACTTGTAACCCATGTAATTAAGCGTTTTTTTGCGGAACGTTTTTTCGATGAAGCAGCTCAAACTGCATATTATTTATTATTGTCTGTTTTTCCTTTCCTTATATTTATTATTTCCTTAATAAGCTTTTTTCCCGTTGATGCAAATCAAATATTAGATTTCTTAAGACCCTTTGCACCAGGAGAATCCTTTCGATTCATTGAAGATAATGTGTTGAATATTTTAACAGAAGATAAGGGACGAGTTTTGTCTCTCAGTTTAATCGCTGCTTTTTGGATTTCGTCCATGGCTGTTCAAGCGATTGCTCGTGCACTAAATGAGGCAAATGGAATCAAAAATACACTTCCTTATTGGAAAAGTTTACTGCGTGATTTAGGTGTTACTTTATTATTTATGACTTTGGTTCCCTTATCACTGCTCTTACCATTTTTAGAAAGCGGATTGCACTGGGTGGTCTCACGAGCTGGCACGCTTGATGAATGGCAAGGCTGGATCTATATATGGCCAGGTGTTAAATGGGGACTAGGAACGGTATTTCTATTCTTATTTTTCCTTCTATTTTACAAAATCGTCCCAAGTTATCGACTTACTTATTTTGAGGTGTGGCCAGGCGCATTATTCTCAGCGGTAGGCTGGCAAATTGTCTCGTTACTGTTTGCTGATTACGTGTCAAACGTTAATTACACACGATTGTATGGGCAATTATCAGGGATAATTGTACTAGTACTGTGGTTTTACTTAACAGCTGTCGTCATATTATTGTCAGGTTTACTCATTGCAGAACTGCGAAAGAATCGTTTAATGATTCGAGATTAACATTTGCAATAGATCCAAATAGAAAAACGCAAACCTTATTCATAAAGGATTGCGTTTTTTATTCATTTCACAATATAAGTTTTCTCGACATGATCATGAATTTTTTCCCCTTTAGTCACATGAACTTGGACTACGTAGGTGCCTGATTCAGTAAAGGTAAATTCAACTTGGTATTTACCGGATTCATTTTCAGAAGCTTCTACCCAGTGGTGGTAATCTGCATCACTGCGGACGATTTCATATTGAACTCGTGCACCTTCTAATGGTGATTCTGATATGGAGATGTTAGCAGTTAGTTTAACGGCCTCTCCAACTGTTGTTGTTCCATCTTCAAACTCAATCGTTGCTCCAGGATCGTGTTGTACATTTTCTTCACTATGTGAAGTTACTACTTTCTCACCAGTGACCTCAATGGTTTTAGTTGGCATGGTATGCATATTTCTGGCTGTTACATGTGATGTAATATCATATACACCAGCTTTTTCAAAGTGATAAGTCGTTACATAGTTTTTGTCTTTATTTAATGTGGCAGCGACCGATTCTTTTCCGCCAGTTGCCTTATTTATAATTTCGAATTTGACTTCATTGGCGTCTTCAACAATTTCTTCACCTTGCATTACCTTCGCGATAAATTCAACTTTTGCTCCTGTAGCTGCTGTTCTTGGAACAGTCAGTTCAACCACTACCATCTCTGGCACAACATCATCTGACATTGAGTGATTATCATGATTCTCTTGTGCACTACATGCACTTACTATAACTGAAAGGACTAGTGTAATTCCCATTAAAAATCGTTTCATAGTGTATAGCCTCTTTTCTCATATATGCTGTCATTGTAGCAAATCTAGTCCAAACATGGTGTGACAAACCCTCGAACAGTTTTAAATGAGTTAATTAAAAATCTATATTAGAATAATATGTCTAATTAGTGTAAAGAAAGAAATTTCTAGAAAATAATAATTAAAAAAACCCAGTTTTCCCTTGAAAACCATGTTAATATAATCCTTTATAACCAGTTAGGAGGGGTTTTTATGTCTGTATACTTGAGAACAATTGTAACCCTGTTATTTGCAGGCATGTTAACGATTTTAACCTTCTTATTAGGTTCGATTTTTACTGAAAAAGCAACGGATGTTGTTCAAAAAGAAGTAGGTCAATCTTTGGCGGGTTACTCTTTCCAAATGGCAGATAAATTAGATTTTTTCATGGCAACCCGGTTCACAGAAGTTCAATTAGTGGCTGACCTTCCTGCATTTCGCAATCAAGATTTGCAAAGAGAACAACTTTTAATAGACGATTTAAAATCGAAATTCCCTACCTTTTCATGGATTGGTTTAACGGATGCAAAAGGAAAAGTAATTGCTTCAAGTGGAGGCATATTAAAAGGTGAATCGATAGCAGAGCGTCCGGTTTTCTTAAACGCTCAAAAAGAACCATTTATTGGAGATGTACATGAAGCGGTTTTATTAGCTAAACTTTTGCCGAACCCTAGTGGAGAACCTCTACAATTTGTTGATATAAGTGTTCCCATTTTTGATGAAAATAAAGAATTCCTAGGCGTGCTTGCGACCCACTTAAGTTGGGAATGGGCTGAAGAAGTTAAGAAAACCTTAATTAATACACCAAACCAAGAAGATAAATTTGATGTTTTCATAGTGAGTAAACGAGATAATAATATAATTTTAGGACCGAAAAGCATGATTGGAAAGCCTTTAGATGAACAAGTTTTGAGCGATAGAAAGCATTCCTTGGACCAGTGGTCAATTACGGAGTGGGCGGATAATAAAACCTATGTAACGGGTAGTACTCTTGGAGATGGGCATGCAGAGTATGAAGGTTTAGGATGGACAGTTATTATACGTCAGCCAATTGATATTGCCTATGAAGAAATTAATGAGTTAAAACAATTTATGTGGACTATCGGTGGAATCGCAATTTTGCTATTCTCAATGATTGGGTGGGTTTTAGCTGATCTGATAGCTCGACCTATTCGTAATATTGCTTCAGCGGCTCGAGAGATAGGTGAAGGAATACGAAGCGACATACCAGTCATTCATGGAGTGAAAGAAGTGGAGGAATTGTCCATATCGATTCGTACTATGCTTCAAACCATCACGACGACTCAAACAGCATTAACTGAAATGGAATCTCTGGCACATCAAGACACTTTAACGGGTTTGCCTAATCGCATAGCCCTTTATGAAAAAATGGAAATGACGCTATTGACGAGTGATGAGAAGTGGCTCATATTCTATATGGATTTAGATGGATTTAAAAACGTGAACGATCAATACGGACATTTAGCAGGTGACCTCGTTTTACAAGTAGTAGCTGAACGTTTAACAAACTTCGCGAATGAAACTCAGTTCGTATCAAGACTAGGTGGAGATGAGTTTGTCTTTTTGACTATTTGTAATAAGGAAGATCCGATAGAGCATGGCCATGCATGTATGAAGGAAATCATTTCCCTCATATGTGAGCCGATGTTAATAGCAGACGAAAAAGTTACGGTTGGATGTAGTATCGGGTCAGCCATCTATCCTTTAGACAGTAACCATCCAATCGAAGCTATGCACCTAGCAGATGAAGCATTGTATGTATCTAAACAAAATGGCAAAAACCAAGGGAATTTTTATACGAATAAAGAATACGCATAGCTTTGGCTATGCGTATTCTTTATGGACTGATAAAAAGGTGAAATTACATTTTCGCGAATGCCAGCATAACCACCTAAAGTCTTTTCACCATATGGTGGAACTGTCCGCCATAAATGACCCACGGCTCAGCGATTTGGTAGCCGAGACGTTCATATAAGCGAATGGCCGCATCTTTTTCGATTTCTACATTAAGTGCTAACTTCGCACTCTCTTCTTCTCGAGCAACCAGCTCTGCATGATTCAATAATAAACTGCCAATCCCTTGTCCTCGGAAGCGGGAATCTACACAAACGGTATCAATATAATACTCATCTACGTGAGCTTCTGGTGGAATGTCTACTGAAAGTCCATTTTTCTCTTTCAACCACTCCATTAAATTAACATCTAGTTGTAAGGCTTGAGCACCTGTATAAAACACCATTACACCAATCACGCCATTGTCCACCTCGGCAATCCATGTGTTCAAGAACGAATGTCGATTGTCATAACGTTTGAATAGGGCAATCATTTCTTGTTCGACTGCAACTAGGTTTGTTTCGCCAGTCATTTGTTCAGCGATATGTCCAATGGCGTCCATGATTAGAGGAACGGTCACTTCTGCATCAGTGGGTTTCGCTTTTCTTATACGTACCATGACGGTCAACTCCTTACTTCCACTATAACAAAATTTCCACTAAGACAACTGCCATCCAGTTAAACAGCAGCCGACTAACAAAGTGAGGAGAAGAATGCTCAGAAATCCGTCACGTATGTTGAGCGAGATTGGTTCGTAAAACACCTCTCGTTTTTCGCCAGTAAACCCTCGAGCCTCCATAGCAAAAGCTGATCTTTCAGCCCGACGAACTGCACTCGAAAGTAAGGGAATAATCAACCTCTTAATACCCACGATTCTTTTCCATTTCTGCTTTTCAACACCGATTCCTCTTAATCGATGAGCGTGCCGTATTTGAATAAATTCTTCCTTTACGACCGGTAAAAATTGATACCCAACCATTACACCATAAGCGAGTTTCGGCGATAGTCGTAATTGTTGCATTAAACTCATGACGAATTTCACTGGATCCGTCGTTAGTGCAAACATGAACGACATAGCAGAGAAAGCAAAAACACGAAAAGCTAATGATAAGGCTGTGTTCCATTGCCGATCAGTTACTGTCCACCCATTCCATGAAAAGAGGATCTCTCCTGACGTGTCAGCGGCAAAAACAATCGTTGTCCACAAATAACCGATCGCAGTGAAAGCAATTGGAATCATTAATAAACCCCACACTCGCCAATTGACCTGACTAAATATAACTTGGAATAAAATGATTCCTATAAAAAACAAGAATGGAGTCCAAGGGTTAAAAAACCAGGCTAACGTTAACATCGAAACAATGACTACGATAAATTTCATACTTGGATTCATATCATGTAACCACATGTTAATAGGCATATGAATAATCTCCTACCGGTGCTACTAATTGATGATCTGACAGTAAAGCGGTTTGATTCCAAAAATGGTGCGTGTCAAACCTACCTGTAAGTTCTCCATCTTTCATTAAATAAATCGTATCGGCAATGGCTTTTGCAAAAGACATATCATGCGTAACAATTAAGATCGAAATTCCTTCTTTCGCTTGCATATCCAGTAAGTAAAACAATTCGAGAAGGGCAGATTCATCTTGCCCGGAAGTTGGTTCATCGAGTAAAAGAACTGGTCTTTGATCTGCGAGCATGGCCCCGATCACCACACGTCTTTTTTGACCATGACTCACCGAGAAAGGATGAGCATCTTGAATTTCGTCTAATCGTAAACGTTCCATTATGTCTGAAATCTGCTCATTGCTTGAATGATTGGAGAATCGGATTTCTTCAGATACGCGCTGTGTGACAAATAAATGTTCGGGGGATTGAGGGACATAGCCCGGAAGATGCCCAACACAATTTATGCTTCCTTCTGACTTG
>JBFIXW010000057.1:0-12286 GCA_041605715.1 Paenisporosarcina sp. | reverse complement strand
ATTCTCGGATTCGAGCCACACATTCTAAAATTCACGAATTCCAAACAATTTAACGCGCTTGAAATGGTGTCAGTTGGCTCACCAACTGACACGTTTTCTGTTAGTGCGGCCTTTTCTACAGTATCAATGGCGTTAATGAATGTAGTTTTTTAAAAGTAGAGTGGCCAGAGAAAGAACATTCTCCATTTCGCGGGTGATATTCAGGGATTGGATGAGGCTGTCCTCCATTTGGACGGTGCTATTCTCGAATTCGCATGGCCTATTCTCGGATTCGAGCCACACATTCTAAAATTCACAAATTCCAAACAATTTAACGTGCTTGAAATGGTGTCAGTTGGCGAACCAACTGACACGTTTTCTGTTAGTGCAGCCTTTTCTACAGTATCAATAGCGTTAATGATTGTAGTTTTATATGTGTAGAGTGGCCAGAGAAAGAACATTCTCCATTTCGCGGGTGATATTCAAGGATTGGCTGATGGCATTCTCCATTTGGACGGTGCTATTCTCGAATTCGCATGGCCTATTCTCGGATTCGAGCCACACATTCTAAAATTCACGAAATCCAAACAATTTAACGCGCTTAAAATGGTGTCAGTTGGCTCACCAACTGACACGTTTTCTGTTCGTGCGGTGTTTTCCTACTGAATCAATGGCGTTAATGAATGTAGTTTTTTAAAAGTAAAGTGGCCAGAGAAAGAACATTCTCCATTTCGCGGGTGATATTCAAGGATTGGATGAGGCTGTCCTCCATTTGGACGGTGCTATTCTCGAATTCGCATGGCCTATTCTCGGATTCGAGCCACACATTCTAAAATTCACGAATTCTAAACAATTTAACGTGCTTGAAGCGAAGCGTAAAAAGTGCTTGTGCACACATTTCTGTTGGAGACAGCTATCAAATTTGGTGTAGCAAGATTGAACGAATAAAGAAATTATATATTTAATCTAAGAAAGTAATTAATCCATTTACACAATAAAAGATCCAACATTTTCTCCAGTCTCTCTCGAGCAGGTTCATAGAGTCCTTTTGCTTGTACATTACGCATGAACTCGATATGTTAACTACATAGATTGAAAAAGAAAGGATGTAGTAAATATGATGACAAATATATATGATTTTACTGCAACGAATTCAAATGGTGAGGACGTGTCATTGCGCGAATATGAGGGTAAGCCAATGATTATTGTAAATACTGCTAGTAAATGTGGTTTTACCCCACAGTTCAAAGAGTTACAGGAGTTGTATGAAGAATATAAAGACCAAGGTCTTGTTGTATTGGGTTTTCCTAGTGATCAATTTAGTGATCAAGAGTTTGCAGACATGAAAGATACAATGGAATTTTGCCAATTAAATTATGGTGTATCTTTTCCTATGTTTAAAAAAATTAATGTAAAAGGTGATCAAGCTCATCCTTTGTTCGAATACTTGGTTTCACAAAAGAAGGGTTTATTAACAGAAGATATTAAATGGAACTTTACAAAATTTTTAGTTGATCCTGATGGGAAAGTGGTTAAACGTTATGCACCTCAATCTTCTCCTAAAAAAATTGAAGATGATTTACTAAAATATATTTAAGGAAAAATGTGAATACTCTTTCTAATTAAAGCTTCTTGACAGTCTTTGTAGCCGCTGATAACCTTACAATAATATTCAAGAGCATATAGGAGGAGAAGGAGAATATGTGGGAATCTAAATTTGTTAAAGAAGGCTTAACTTTCGATGATGTATTATTAGTTCCAGGTAAATCTGATGTGTTACCAAAGGATGTTGATTTGTCTGTTCAATTAACGGATAAAGTGAAGTTAAACATACCTATTATAAGTGCTGGTATGGATACTGTTACTGAAGCATCAATGGCTATTTCTATGGCACGTCAAGGTGGACTTGGTATCATTCATAAAAATATGAGTATCGAAGATCAAGCTGAACAAGTTGTTACTGTAAAACGCTCTGAAAATGGCGTCATTACGGATCCTTTCTTCCTTACTCCAACTCATCAAGTATTTGATGCAGAACATTTAATGGGTAAATATCGTATTTCGGGTGTACCGATTGTAAATAATAAAGAAGAGTTAAAATTAGTCGGAATTATTACGAATCGTGATTTACGTTTCATACAAGATTATTCGTTAACAATCGATGAAGTAATGACGAAAGAAAAGTTAGTTACGGCACCTGTTGGAACAACTCTTGAAGATGCAGAAAAAATCCTTCAACAGTATAAGATTGAAAAACTTCCAATTGTTGATGAAGCTGGCATGTTAAAAGGGTTAATTACCATCAAAGATATTGAAAAAGTTATTGAATTTCCAAATGCTGCGAAAGATCATCACGGTCGATTGCTCGTTGGAGCTGCAGTAGGTGTAACGTCTGATACGATGAAACGCGTTGAACATTTGGTGAAAGCACAAGTAGATGTGATTGTCATTGATACGGCACATGGCCATTCAAAAGGTGTACTAGATACGATTCGTTCAATTCGTAAAAATCATCCTGACTTAGATATTATTGCAGGAAATGTGGCAACAGCTGAAGGCACTGCAGCATTATACGAAGCTGGTGCGGACGTTGTTAAAGTAGGTATTGGTCCAGGTTCTATTTGTACAACCCGTGTAGTTGCAGGTGTTGGCGTACCACAAATTACTGCTGTTTATGATTGTGCATCGGAAGCTCGAAAACATGGAAAAACGATTATTGCAGATGGCGGCATTAAGTATTCGGGTGATATTGTAAAAGCTTTGGCTGCTGGTGGACACGTTGTTATGTTGGGTAGCTTGCTTGCAGGTACATCAGAAAGTCCTGGTGATACTGAAATATTCCAAGGGCGCCGCTTTAAAGTATATCGCGGTATGGGCTCAATTGGTGCTATGGAAAAGGGGTCAAAAGACCGTTACTTCCAAGATGATGCGAAGAAATTGGTTCCAGAAGGTATCGAAGGAAGACTTCCTTATAAAGGGCCACTTTCAGATACGATTCATCAACTAATGGGTGGTATTCGTGCGGGTATGGGTTATTGCGGAACGAAGGATTTAACTGATTTACGTGAACGTTCACAGTTCATTCGTATGACAGGTGCAGGTCTTCGTGAAAGCCACCCACATGATGTCCAAATTACGAAAGAAGCTCCAAACTATTCTATTTAATTTAAAAAGCGAAACTTTAGCACCTATTCTGCGTCTTTTAATTAGGCAGAATGGGTGCTTTTTTCATGGAATATGCCTGTGAGACGAAATTTATGATAGAATGAGCAAGGGAAAAAGGAAAAATGAGAATGGCGGAGGTTCTAAAAAGTGAAAAGTGTATGGAACAAAGCGCTAGTACGCTGGTTAATCTTACCTATTTTATTGGTGAGCACGGTTGTAGCACAACCAAAATCAGCAGATGCTGCAGAGGATAACTTAAATTTATTGGTTGATAGTGCGATTTTAATTGACGCGGATTCAGGAAAAATTTTATATGAACAAAATGCAGATACAGCTTTAGGAATTGCTAGTATGACAAAAATGATGACTGAGTACTTAATGTTTGAAGCGATTGAAAAGGGTCAAATTAAGTGGGACCAACGTTACTCAGTAACTGATTATACGTACCGAATTTCACAAGATCGACGTTTAAGTAATGTTCCTTTGCGTGAAGATGATTCGTATACGATTAAAGAATTGTATGAAGCGATGGCGATTTACTCAGCAAATGCTGCGACTATTGCAATCGCTGAAACCATCGCTGGCACTGAAACAGAATTTGTTACGATGATGAATAAAAAAGCAGACGAATTAGGATTAGAAGGTTATAAATTTGTCAATTCGACGGGACTAAATAATGCAGACTTACAAGGAATGCATCCAAAAGGTACAGGCGAAACAGATGAAAATGTAATGCCTGCAAAATCTGTTGCTAAACTTGCTTATTATTTAATGAAAGATTATCCTCAAGTATTAGAAACAACTAGTATTAAAACAATGAAATTCCGTGAAGGAACATCTGATGAGATTAAAATGGACAACTGGAACTTCATGCTTCCAGGTCTTGTTTTTGAATACAAAAATGCAAATGCTACTGTTGATGGGTTAAAAACAGGTACGACTGATTTCGCTGGACATTGCTTCACTGGAACAGCTACGAAAGACGGCATGCGTGTAATTGCGGTTGTGACAAAAGCTGTAGATTCAAAAGGTAAAGGTTCTTATAAAGCTCGTTTTGATGCAACTGCAGCTTTATTCAATTACGGATTCTCTCAATTTTCAAAAGAAGAAATTGTTCCTGCTGGTTACAAGTTTAAAGATCAAAAACAACTGCCAGTGCAAAAAGGGAAAGAAGACTTCGTTGGCATTACAGTGAAAGATCCAATTGAAATGGTTGTTAAAACGAGTGAAAAGGATTTGTATGTACCTAAGTTGGTAATCGATAAAAAGAAACTAATAGACGGATCTTTAGTAGCTGCGATCAAAGCAGATGAAGTAGTTGGACAAGTTGAAGTTGTTAAATCTGAAGGAACTGATTATGGGTATATTACTGGAAAATCAGCTACTTCTAAAGTCGTTACAAACGATGCGGTAGAACGCGCAAGCTGGTTCTCATTAGGACTTCAAGCAGTTGGTCACTTCTTTGCTAACCTTTGGAATGGAGCGAAAGGTTTCGTAACTGGTTTATTTTAAACTAAAAAAGATTGTGAACTCTCATTAAATCTGAGAGCTCACGGTCTTTTTCTATTTTACTTTGAGTAAATAGAATATCAGCTTTAGGGAACACATCTTGTCTTCACATTAGACAGGATGTGTTTTCTTATATCACGTAGATGATATCCCCCATGCATCCATTAACAATTGAACGGCTATTTCAATTTCGGTTTCTAAAAATCCGCCAAAGCCAAGTAAGATTTGAGGTTTTGATGATGGATCATTAGAAGTTACCATATATTCAGACCGCGCATAAACCCGAATTCCCCGATTCAAGGCTAATTCGACGAGTTCAATATCGGTTTTTTCAAGGTCAATCGTTAAGACAACATGCATCCCTGCTTGTTCCCCAGATATTTGCACCAGTGGCGCATAGTCAGCCAGTGAAGAAGTGAGTTTTTCTAGTTTTTTACGGTATATCTTTCTCATGCGATTTAAATGTTTAGAGAAATGGCCGGCATTCATAAATTGAGCCAAAACATGCTGATCGAGTCTAGGAACCGTCGACGAATAATAAGGAAATGTTTTTCTATACTCTTGTAAAATATGCATTGGCAACACTAAATAGGCCATTCTTAATGATGGCATCAACGATTTTGAAAATGTACTGATATAAATAACTCGCTCACTTTGGTCAATACCTTGCAGGGAGGGAATCGGTTTTCCGACGTAACGAAATTCACTATCATAATCATCCTCTATAATGTAGCGTCCATCATTTCCAGAAGCCCAATTCAGTAGTTGAACTCGTCGAGATGCTGAAAGAATTGCACCCGTTGGAAACTGATGAGACGGAGTGACATATGCGACAGAGGCATCCGTTTTTTCTAATTCATTCACATTCATGCCATCACTATCTACAGGGATTGGAATGACGGACCGATCATGGTTAACAAATATATGGTGAGTTAACGGATAGCCTGGATTCTCAATAGCATAAACAGACTGCTTTCCAAGCAAGCGAATTAACAAAGGCATTAATTGTTCTGTACCTGAACCTAAAATAATTTGTTGAGGCGTACATCGTACACCTCGCGATGAATATAAATAGCTCGCAATCTCTTGTCTTAGCTCTAAATCACCTTGAGGATGTCCAAGTAATAATAAGTCGCGAGAGGACTCATCTAGCACATCCTTTGCATACTTCCGCCATTGATTAAACGGAAAGGCTGATGTGTCTATTCTTCCAGAATGGAAGTCGATTGCGAAACTCGGCTTCACAGACTCCAATTCTTCTGCAATGTCACGTGGTTGTTCTACATAAGCTAGTTCTGCCACTTCTTCTACAAAAAAACCGCGTCTAGAGACTGAAGAAATAAAACCTTCTGCCACTAGCTGCGCGTAAGCTAATTCTATTGTTGTTTGGCTAATAGATAAAAATTCAGCCAATTTTCTTTTTGAAGGCAATTTGGTTCCTACGAGTAAATCACCCCTAATAATGGCCTCTTTCATCTCTTCGTAAAGTTGGGCATAAAGGGGAGTTCGTGAGGTTTTATTTAATTGGATTAACCACATATCCATCGTTTACACTCCTTCTGACCATGTTAATTAAGAAGAAACTGACACTTTTATTATGGTCATATTTCATTATACTAGAGATATTAATGGAATGGAGGTTTATCGATATGAATCAACATCTTACAGGTACAGATCGTGTGAAGCGAGGCATGGCAGAAATGCAAAAAGGTGGCGTCATTATGGACGTAATTAACGCTGAGCAAGCGCGAATTGCGGAAGCAGCAGGAGCAGTAGCAGTAATGGCTTTAGAACGAGTACCTTCTGATATTCGAGCGGCTGGAGGAGTAGCTCGCATGGCTGATCCTCGTATCACAGAAGAAGTGATGAATGCTGTAACGATTCCAGTAATGGCGAAAGCACGAATTGGTCATATTTCTGAAGCACGTATGCTAGAAGCAATGGGTGTTGACTATATTGATGAATCAGAAGTTTTAACACCTGCAGACGAAGAATACCACTTAATTAAGAGTCAATTTACAGTGCCCTTTGTTTGTGGAAATAAAGACTTGGGAGAAGCGGCTCGTCGAATAGGTGAAGGTGCTTCCATGCTTCGTACAAAAGGGGAACCAGGAACAGGGAATATCGTGGAGGCCGTTCGTCATTTACGTAAATTAAATGCACAAGTTCGCAAAGTCATTCACATGAATGATGATGAGTTAATGACAGAAGCGAAAATTTTAGGTGCACCTTATCATGTGTTACTTGAAATTAAACGTTTAGGGCGTTTGCCGGTTGTTAACTTTGCAGCTGGTGGAGTAGCAACTCCTGCTGATGCAGCTTTAATGATGGAGCTTGGAGCTGATGGTGTATTTGTTGGTTCAGGTATCTTCAAATCAGATAATCCAGCTAAATTTGCACGTGCTATAGTTGAAGCAACGACTCATTTCCAAGACTATAAGTTGCTAGTAGAAATTTCAAAAGATCTTGGAATTCCTATGAAGGGAATTGAAATTTCTCGTCTAGAATCAAAAGATCGCATGCAGGACCGAGTGTTATAAAATGATGAATATAGGCGTATTAGCTCTACAAGGAGCTGTAAGAGAACATGTCACTTCTATTGAAGCTAGCGGTGCTAATGCGGTGCTTGTAAAACGTGCAGAAGATTTGGTCGGTATTGATGGTCTTATTTTACCGGGTGGTGAAAGCACGACGATGAGACGTCTAATCGATTTATATGGCATGATGGAACCCCTACGTACATTTGCTAAAGAAGGACATCCAATGTTTGGAACATGTGCAGGGCTCATTCTTCTTGCTCATTCAATTGTTGGGTATGACGAGCCTCATTTAGGTGTAATGGATGTGACAGTTGAGCGGAATTCATTTGGTCGTCAAGTAGATAGCTTTGAAGCGAACTTGTCTATTAAAGGAGTGGCTGAGGGCTATCCTGCGGTCTTTATCAGAGCTCCTCATATAACGGAAGTTGGATCATCGATTGAAATTCTATGTGAACATGACGGACGCATTGTTATGGCACAACAAGGCCAATTCCTCGGCTGTTCTTTTCATCCCGAACTAACAGATGATCACCGAATAACCGCTTATTTTGTCTCACAAGTAGAAAAGCATATGCAAAGCAAAAGACCTGCCAAATGAGCAGGTTTTTTTGCTACTTATAGACAAACTGGTAAATCATAAGGTGTTCACATGACTTAATGGATTAGACCAGTATATAGAAATTAATCCTTTCACTAAAAAGAAAATGACAATTAGGAAGCCATTCCACGTGATTATTTTAATTATGACAGTCCTCCTATAAAAATAGTTGACTCTCAGTATTCCATTTATGGTATAAAAAGGAATCCAGCTGTATATCCTTAGATTTTTAAAAACAGTATGCTGTTCTTTATATTTCAATTAATTTACCAATTTGGTTGATTAATTGAAAAAATATGAACCGAAAGATTATTAAATGAAATTTAATACCATATAACAGATTCCATAAGTAAATATTTCATAAAAGTATTCAGTCTGAATCTCATTTAAATACCCAAATTAAAATAGTCTAACTTTCCTATATATTCTGAATAGTTAAAAAGATAGAATACTAGTTGACCGATAAAAAATCGGAACTTTCAGAATTCGAGGAGTGAAGATGAGTGAAGAAGAAAAAATTAGTAAGTTTAAGTTTAGCGGCAACGATGGCTTTGTCCGCTGCAATTGCACCGGTTTACGCAGCGCCTGGTAGCGGGACTTCTGAAAAGATCCATATTAATGAACATAGTAAAGCTCCAAATTTTATTTCGGGTAAATTAACAGCTCCATCTGAAAAATCAGCAAAAGAGATTGTCTTTGACTATCTTGCACAAAAACAAGGCGTTTATAAATTTAGTAATGACCCATTCTCGAGCTTTAAAGTAGTTAAAGAGTCAAGAGATGGATTAGGCTTTACGCAACTGAGATTACAACAAATGTTTAGAGGTGTACCTGTATTTGGATCAGTTGTTACAGCTCATGTTAATAAAGATGGTGTTCTAACAGCAGTTTCTGGTGAAGTTGCACCTGAACTAGATAAAAAAGCCGCTTTAAAAGAAGGTTCTAAAGTGAAACGAGCTGATGCAGTTGCAACAGCAGCAAAAGATTTAGTATCAAAATTAGGAGAATCACCTGAATTAGAACATGAAGCGACTCCGCAATTTGTTGTTTATGCAAAAGATGGAGACGCAAAATTCGCTTATGCTGTAGAATTTGAATTCCTATATCCTTCACCAGGGAATTATCAATACTTCGTAGATGCTCAAACTGGGGAAATTTTAAACTCGTATAATCAAATCCATGAAGCTAAACCTAATGAAGGAGTCACTTCACCAACAGGAACAAATACAGTGGGAACAGGTAAAGGTGTGTTAGGAGATACTAAATCTTTCAATACAGTAACAAATAGTAATGGATCGTACTTAGTGGATCGCACACGAGGAAATGGAATTTTTACATATGATGGTAAAAACCGAACTCGTACGCCAGGAACATTGTGGTTAGATGCAGATAACGTATTGAATGCGGCTTATGATGGTGCAGCTGTAGATGCTCATGCGTATGCTGCACAAACATATGATTACTATAAAAATATACATGCACGTAATAGTTATGATGGAAATGGAGCACAACTAATCTCGACCGTGCATTATGGCCGTAATTACAACAATGCATTTTGGAGTGGGTCTCAAATGGTTTATGGTGATGGTGATGGTTCAACATTCATCCCATTATCAGGTGCACTTGATGTAATTGCTCATGAACTAACTCATGCTGTTACAGATACAACAGCAGACCTGATTTATCAAAATGAATCTGGCGCTATCAATGAATCTATGTCTGATATTTTCGGTACATTAGTTGAATACCATTTTAATAACAACCCAGATTGGTTGATTGGTGAAGATATCTATACACCAGCAACTCCTGGGGATGCACTTCGTTCAATGGCTGACCCAACTCAAAGTGGCGATCCGGATCATTACTCAAATCGTTATATTGGCACACAAGATAACGGTGGAGTTCACTGGAATAGCGGAATCAGTAACAAAGCAGCTTACTTATTATCAAATGGAGGAACACACTACGGTGTAAGTGTTGCTGGAATTGGTAATGATAAAACAGGAAAAATATTCTATCGAACTTTAACTCAATACCTAACTCCTAACTCTACATTTAGTCAATATCGTGTAGCAACTGTTCAAGCAGCTACGGATTTATATGGTGCTAGCAGTGCTGAAGTGACTAGTGTGAAAGCAGCATTTGATGCAGTAGGGGTCTATTAAAGAAGTTAACTTCATGTTGATGGAGTAATTTACAAACATCTTATAAGATAAACCAATGCTTTTATAAAGTGAATAGGTGCTTGCCAAATGTTACATCATGTAGTAAAGTATGTTTAATTTCACATATGAAACGATGATGGGAAGTAGTAACAAGCTCTGTTTTTTCTAGAGAGCCGGCGGGTGGTGCAAGCCGGTAAAAACACTTGTGAATCCGTCCTGGAGTTGCGCAACTGAACGAATAGTAAGTTGTAGCCGGTTGAAAAGCCGTTATGAGACAAGTGGATTTGTTTGTAATGAACAAGTCAATCAGGGTGGCAACGCGGGTAGCTCTCGTCCCTTTCCAAGGGGATGGAGGGCTTTTTTTGTTGTCTAAAAGTCTTACTCCACTTTCCATCATCACCATTCAAAGGAGGAAAACACATGTTAGATGTAAAACGCGTCAGAGATAATTATGAAGAAGTAAAAGCAAAATTAGAAAAGCGTGGCGAAGATCTCGGGAATTTCGATCAGTTTGCCGAGTTAGATGGGAAACGTCGTGAATTAATTGGTAAAGCGGAAGTGTTAAAAGCAGAACGTAATGAAGTATCAGGTCAAATTGCTACAATGAAACGTAATAAAGAAAATGCTGATGATTTCATTCTACGCATGCGTGAAGTAGGCGACGAAATTAAAGTGATTGATGAAGAGCTTCGAGAAGTAGAAGCGAAGTTTGAGGATATGATGATGCGTCTTCCGAATATTCCACATGAAAGTGTTCCAGTTGGCGAAACGGAAGACGATAATGTTGAAGACCGTAAATGGGGAGAAATTCGTGAATTTGAATTTGAGCCAAAGCCGCATTGGGATATTGCGACAGACTTAAATATTATTGATTTTGAGCGTGCAGCAAAAACAACGGGTAGCAGATTCTTATTTTACCGTGGTTTAGGTGCGCGTTTAGAGCGAGCGTTGATGAACTTTATGATCGACCTTCATACAGAAGAGCATGGTTATGAAGAAATGCTACCACCTTACTTAGCCAATCGTGCGAGTTTAACGGGTACTGGCCAATTGCCTAAATTTGAAGAAGATGCATTCTTAATTGAAAAAGAAGATTTCTTCTTGATTCCAACATCAGAAGT
This sequence comes from Paenisporosarcina sp., assembly GCA_041605715.1. GTDB lineage: Bacteria > Bacillota > Bacilli > Bacillales_A > Planococcaceae > Paenisporosarcina. Next base: position 1,209 of record JBFIXW010000057.1, on the reverse strand, counting down.
AACGGTTACAAATTTCTATCGTGATGAAATTTTAACGAACGATATGTTGCCACAAGGTTTTGCTGCATATAGTGCATGTTTCCGTTCTGAAGCGGGATCTGCTGGTCGCGATACTCGTGGGTTGATTCGCCAGCATCAATTTAACAAAGTCGAGTTGGTTCGTTTTGTTAGCCCAGATGATTCTTACAACGAGTTAGAGAAGTTAACTGGTCATGCTGAAAAAGTTCTTCAATTATTGGGACTGCCATATCGCGTTTTAAAAATGTGCACAGCTGATTTAGGATTTACGGCTGCGAAAAAATACGATATCGAAGTATGGATTCCAGCGCAAGGAGTATACCGTGAGATTTCTTCTTGCAGTAACTTTGAAGATTTCCAAGCTCGTCGTGCGAATATTCGTTTCCGTCGCGAAGCGGGTGGAAAACCAGAATTCGTTCATACATTAAACGGAAGTGGTTTAGCACTTGGTCGTACAGTAGCTGCTATTTTAGAAAACTTCCAACAAGAAGATGGATCTGTCATCATTCCTGAAGTTTTACGTCCGTACATGGGTGGTAAAGAAGTCATTACTAAAAAATAGACTTTGTTTACCAGAACAACTATTAATAATTAAATTAAAAAACCAGAAATGAACCGACTATCGGTTTCGTTTCTGGTTCTTTTTTTGTTCGCGTAATTGACGGAAAAAAGTGGTTAGAATTCCGCCACATTCGTCTGCAAGGACACCATCTGTCACTTCGCATTCATGGTTAAAACGTTCATCATTTAGTAAACGGTAAAGTGAGTCTACGCATCCTGCCTTTGCATCACGTGCTCCGTATACCACATGTGGAATACGCGATTGTAAAATAGCTCCCGCACACATAGGACATGGCTCAAGCGTGACATAAAGAGTGGTTTCCTCTAGACGCCAGCTTTCTATTTTTTGACACGCCTCTTGAATCGCTATCAATTCTGCATGTGTCGTTGCATTTTGAGTGGTTTCTCTTAAATTATGAGCACGCGCTATTATTTCTCCCTTATAGGTAATAACAGCCCCAATTGGTACTTCACCTAACATCGCAGCTTTTTCAGCTTCTATTAATGCTTCTCGCATATAATGGCGATTTGTTTCCATTGCATCCATTCGTCATCGCTCCTTGTGTTTAGTGTAGCATGTTTTAATCACCTGTCGCATATCGTAAGTGAGATGTTGTAAAGGAGGTTATT
>JBFIXW010000056.1:0-12569 GCA_041605715.1 Paenisporosarcina sp. | reverse complement strand
CATTTAATTTGGTATAGTAATTTGATAAGAAGGAGGATATTACATGACTGAATATGAATTAAAACAAGAACTACCATCACCAGAAAAGCAACAAGATTTTTATGAAAATCTTCGTAGTAAAATGAAAACATTTTTAGATTCAAAAGGTGGGAGTGCAAGTAAGTTCGCACCTTACTTATTATTTGCTCCTGACTTATTTCATTTACTAACTAAATCAATGATGGATAATCGGATTGATGGGAAAAGCAAGGCACTGATTGGTAGTGGTATTTTATACTTCATTTCACCAATCGATTTAATGCCTGAGGGTTTAATAGGACCTGGCGGATTTATGGATGATATTATTGTGGCCACATTTGTAGTCAATATGTTGTTAAACAAATTCTCTCCATCTATTTTGGAAGAACATTGGGTAGGGGATCAAAAGCTATTACAATCACTTCAAAAAATTTCCGAAACAAGCAATGGATTATTAGGAAAGTTACCAGCTAGATCGTTACTTGGAAAATTCTTAAAAACGAGTAAATAAAAAAGTGCGGAGGGGAGACCCTTCCGCACTTTTATTATGAGTTAAGATTTAATTCCTTGCGATTCTTTCCATTCCAAGAATTCATCGAAAGTTAATTGCTTATCTAAGATTGAACCGTCTGGAAGAATCTCGATTACGCGATTTGCAATTGTTTGAATGAACTGATGGTCATGAGAAGTGAAGATCATTGCACCTTTAAATGAAATTAAGCCATTATTTAGAGCTTGAATCGATTCTAAATCTAAATGGTTAGTTGGTTCATCAAGTAACAATACATTTGCATTAGCAAGCATCATTTTTGATAACATACAACGCACTTTTTCTCCTCCAGAAAGGACTGCAGGTTTTTTCTTCACTTCTTCACCTGAGAACAACATACGTCCTAAGAACCCACGAAGGAATGTTTCACTCTCATCATCAGGCGAATATTGACGTAACCAATCTACTAACGAGTTTTCGTTTCCAGTAAAGTATTCACTGTAATCGATTGGGAAGTACGTGCGCGTAGTTGTAACGCCCCAGCGAATTGAACCTTCTTTTGGTTCAACTTCTTCTGATAACACACGAAGTAAAGCAGACTTAGCAATGGGATCACCAATTAAGATGATTTTATCGTCCTTATTTACTGAGAAATGTAAGTCTTTGAATAATGTTCTACCTTCATGATCCAATGAAATACCTTGTGCAGAAAGTACATCGTTCCCAATATCTCTTCCAATTTGGAAGTTCACATAAGGATATTTTCTTGATGAAGGTCGAATATCATCTAATTCAATTTTGTCTAACATTTTCTTACGTGAAGTTGCTTGTTTCGATTTAGATGCGTTCGCACTGAATCGAGCAATAAAGGCTTGTAATTCTTTAATCTTTTCTTCTTTTTTACTGTTCTGATCTTGAGACATTTTCAATGCTAATTGACTTGATTCATACCAGAAATCATAGTTCCCAACGTATACTTGAATTTTACCGAAATCTAAATCAGCAATATGAGTACACACTTTGTTTAAAAAGTGACGGTCATGGGATACAACAATGACAGTATTATCAAAGTTGATTAAAAACTCTTCTAACCATTGAATTGCTTTCAAATCAAGGTGATTGGTAGGCTCATCTAATAAAAGAACGTCAGGCTTACCAAAAAGAGCTTGAGCAAGTAAGACTTTAACTTTCTCAGATCCCGTAATATCGGCCATCTTTTTACTATGAAGGTCTTCTCCAATACCTAAACCTTGAAGTAGGATAGCAGCTTCGGACTCAGCTTCCCAACCATTTAAATCAGCAAATTCTCCCTCAAGTTCTGCAGCGCGCATACCATCTTCATCAGAAAAATCTTCTTTCATGTAAATGGCATTCTTTTCATTCATAACTTCGTATAAACGTTTATGTCCCATCATCACGGTTTCAAGGACAGGGTACTCTTCATATTCGAAGTGATTTTGTTTTAAAACAGCAAGACGTTCATTTGGATTCATGATAACATTGCCTTCTTGAGCTTCAATATCACCAGATAAAATTTTAATAAATGTTGATTTTCCTGCACCATTTGCACCAATTAATCCATAACAGTTTCCTGGATTGAATTTTATATTGACGTCTTCGAAAAGCTTGCGATCTCCGAAACGTAAACTTACATTACTAACAGCAATCATGTTAGAACCTCCTCATTTTTCACAATACTTCTATTGTATCATAAAACTACACAACTTTGCTCGAAAAGAAGGTGAGTCAAATATATTTGTTATACAATGACTACATACATTTGGCTGAATTTCAACTGACATCTTGAGTGGAAATACAATTTCAAACAGTCTTCATATGAATAGTTATAAATTCGGGGAATTTCATTACTCAAGTAGTAGCTAATAATTATTAAAAGCTATATACTTATGGCACATAAAAGGATGCGGGGAGTGGGTAATGTGGAGCAAGATTTTTCTCGATCTTTTCAAGAGATTACGTTAAACGGACCAATTATTTTCATGCATTGGTTTTTATCAGATGAAAAGCAAACAGTTGATCATGTAACACCAAATGTCCATCGTCTTTTTGGCTATTTACCTAATGAACTTACTTCGGGAGAAATTCCTCTATTGTCGATTATTTTTGAAGAGGATCGAGAATTATTTATTGAAACAATGCAAAAAAGAATCGCTGCTAAAGAACCGTTTTGGAATTCTACCTACAGAATTTATGGGAAAAAAGGACAAATACATTTTATAAAAACTTATACTTATATCAAATTTAATGGACTTAAAAAAGAAGTATCTATTTTCTCTTATATTTTCGATCAGACAGATCTAAAACAAGAATTAGAAATGCATATGGATTTAGAGCATCGATGGTCTACTGCTATTGATAGTGCGCAAGAAGGTGTTTGGGATTGGAATGCGAAAGAAAATACCGTGTACTATTCTAAACATTGGAAGGGCATGCTTGGTTATGAGGAACATGAATTGAAAAATGAAGTGCATGAATGGCGAAGCCGAATACATCCTGAAGATATTGATAAAGTGGATCAAATTATCGAGAAGCATTTAAGTAATGAATCCGACTATTACAGAGGAGAACATAGACTTTTACATAAAGATGGTACGTATCGCTGGATTTTAGATAGAGGTCGTGCCGTCGAACGGGATGAGATGGGTAGAGCAATTCGGTTAATTGGTACACACGTGGATATTACAGAAAGCAAACGAACGGAATTATTATTGAAATCTCGTAATGCAGAACTCGAACAACTTCTTGAAAAAATAAAAGAATTATCCATTACCGACCCACTTACTAATCTTTATAACCGTAGAAAAATGGTTGAAGAAATTGAAAAAGCACAAATGTGCTACGAACAAGCGAAAAATCCATTTACATTGGCAATACTAGATCTAGATTACTTTAAGCAAATAAATGATCAGTATGGACATGTCTTTGGAGATAAAGCACTTCAATTATTTGCATCTTTATTAAAAGAAAATGTCCGGTCTAATGATATAATCGCGAGATGGGGTGGGGAAGAGTTCCTTATTTTGTTCACTCAGACCACTTCACAAGAAGCAATAAATATATTAGATCGTATTCAAGGACTTTGTCATACCGATTTATTATACTTCAACACAGAAAAAGTCATGCTATCTTTCTCAGCAGGTGTTCGTGAATATGATGAATCGTGTAATTTGGATGAATTAATTAAAAATGCAGACCAAGCACTTTATGATGCAAAAGCTAAAGGACGAAATCAAATCATTTTGTATAAGATAGAACTTCTAGGATAGAATCTGGAAGCTCTTTTTTTTGAAGCCATTTATTAATTATTGAGATGTCTGATTGATTTTTTTTATTAAGATAAGCCGGTAAACTATCTAATTCTAAATTTAATAAAAGTTCCATTTTGACATAATCTTCGCGAGAAGGGCCTTCATTACTTACAATTCCTTTGGTTGTGAATATGTAATAATAAGAGCCAATTGAACGAAAAATGAAAACTGTATCTGGAAATACATCATATATGGCCTTTATTTGATATTTTTTGGAATAGCTCCATTGAATTAAGTTCATACTTTCACTTCCTTTACCACTTAATATAATAACGAACATAAAATACGAACGCAAGTTCTGATGTGTAAAAGTGAACTCACATTACTCGTCAGACGACTGATATAATTTATTTTAGTAATCAGTTGGATTAAAAAAGGAGCTCAACGATGTCGACGAAAAAAACTATAACTATGCTATTTGCTGCTATATTTCTAATTGCTTTAAATTTAAGGCCTGCTGTGACTTCAATTGGTCCATTATTAGATACAATCCGCAATGATCTTCATTTAACAAATAGTGAAGTAAGTCTTTTAACTGCCATTCCAGTCATTTGTATGGGGTTATTTGCACCACTTGCTGTTCATTGGTTAAATAAATTCGGACAACGTAAAGGAATTTCTATTTTAATCATTATTATTGGAGGTATGACACTTCTTAGGACTTGGTTCTATGATTATATTTCCTTATTGGTAACCGCATTTATAATAGGTATTGCGATAGCCATAATCGGACCTATTATCTCTTCACTAATAAAGGAAAAGTTCCCTACACGAATGGCGTCTGCAATAGGAATCTACTCGCTTGGTATGGGGGCGGGAGCTACTTTAAGCGCAGGGCTAACAGGCGTCATTTATGTGATAGTTGGTGAACGGTGGGAATTCGCTTTATCTATTTGGTCTGCTTTAGCTTTACTTGCTTATGTTGTTTGGATTCTTTCATTAAAAGATACCGAAGCTGTTAAAGAACCTGTTGAGTTGGATGAACAAACGTTTATTAGGTCACCGTGGTCAAATACACGTGCTTGGCTCATTTTATTATTCTTCGGATTTCAAGCATCCTTGTTCTTCTCATTAACTACATGGCTTGGGTCTGCAGCGGGAGAACTTGGTTTTAGTGTGATTGAAGCTGGTTCGGTCATTAGTGTATTAACCATCGCACAAATTGCTGGTAACATCATCATTCCGTTGTTACTTGAAAAATTTCCAAACCGTTCTTTTTGGATTTATTTCTCATTAACGCTTGGTACTGTAGGTTTGGTTTTATTGTTAACGAATAGCACATTGCTTATTTGGCCAGCTTCCGTATTTCTAGGACTAACATTGGGTGGTTTATTTCCTTTAGCTCTTTTATTACCACTAGATGAGACAACAGATGCGCGAGAAGCAAACGCTTGGACGGCAATGGTTCAAACGGGTGGTTTTATAATGGGAGGAATCACGCCTTTAGCAATCGGTATTTTGTATGATATCACTGGTACCCATCAAATGACTTACTATGTTCTATTGATGTTACTCGTTGGTATGTTTGTCGTGACTATCTTTTTAAACAAAAAAAATAACCTCGCTTAGGCAAGGTTATTGTGGACTAATGAAAATTAGAAAATGTTACTTTCCATTGCGGCGAAGCTAGCGCAGCGATGCAATATGATATTAATGATTACTTTTTCCAGTGATTTTCAATAAATGTATCTCTTCCGGATATTGCGCGGTCCTCCGCGTAATGATTCGGATTTTTTTTATAATAATCTTGATGGTAATCTTCTGCGACATAGAATGTTTTAGCAGGAAGGATTTTAGTTAAAATTGGTTTTGAAAAGCGCCCACTGTCTGCTAATTTTTGTTTGGACAATTCAGCTTGATCTTTCTGTTCGTTTGTATGATAAAAAATAGCCGTTTGGTAAGACTCACCGCGATCGTGGAATTGACCACCATCATCCGTTGGATCAATTTGCTGCCAATAAATTTCTAATAATTGTTCATATGTAAATGTGCTTGGATCAAACTGAATTTGTACCACCTCTAAATGACCGGAATCGCCTTTTTTCACATCTTCATATGTTGGATTTTCAATTTTTCCGCCCATATATCCAGATAAGACTGACTCAATGCCGTCCCATTGATCAAATGGTTTAACCATACACCAAAAACAGCCACCTGCAAATGTTGCTTTTTCCATAACAAAAAACTCCTCTCATATCCTACATAAGCGCTATTGTAGCACTTGCGAGAACTCGTCACAACAACTATGATTGAGTAAGTTTTAATCGCAACTTTTCGATAGAAGTTTTCGTTCTATTGATTGAATAAAGAAAGGGGGATGTATTGTGGAAGACATGCATCCAAAAAGTAGAATTGAACGCAAAAAAAGAAAGTTTCGATTCGGTCGATTTTTCTTATCGGTATTGACATTAATCATTGTTGGTACTTTCCTTTACTCGATCGTTCAGTATAAAGCAGGGCAAAAGTTAGCAGCAAGTCAATCACAAGATCCAATCGAATTTACTGGAGATTCATTAGATGTAAAAAATCCTACTATCGAAAATATTTTAGTTCTTGGATCAGATACCCGAGGCGAAGAAAAATCAAGAACTGATACAATGATGCTTGTCTCTTGGAATAAAGAAACAGATGAAGTAAAAGTGATTTCATTTATGCGTGATATTTATGCAGACATACCCGGCTATAAATCAACTAAATTAAACACTGCCTATTTTTTAGGAGGCGTCCAATTAGTTAAAGATACAGTAACGAGTATGTTCGGCATTCCGATACATCACTATGCGCTCATAGATTTTGAAAGCTTTGAAACCCTAGTTGATATTGTTGCTCCAGATGGAGTGGAAATTGATGTAGAAAAGGATATGTCAGAAAAAATTGGTGTTACCTTAAAAAAAGGAATTCACAAACTTAACGGAAAAGAACTTCTTGGATACGCTAGATTCCGTGCAGACCAAGAAGGAGATTTTGGACGTGTAGCAAGACAGCAAAAAGTAATGGAAGCCTTAAAAGAAGAAGTATTTAAACCAGTGAATGTCATTCATTATCCTAAATTCGCAGGTGCCCTTCAAGGGTATGTTCAAACAGACTACTCGAGCGCTGAAGAAGTGAAGAGAGTATTAAGTCTAGCTGCAAGTGGCGGAGTGGAAATTAAAAAGCTAACCATACCAGTAGAACATAGCTATCAATTCTCATCGTATGAAGGTGTTGGATCAGTAATTGAAATTGATGTGGAGCAAAACAAAAAAGCACTTAGTGAATTTATTGGCTATTCTCTAAGATGAATAATTGATAGTTTGTAGAAAATTCATATAAAATGATAAGTAAGCTAGTGAGAGTTAATTAGAAAGTGAGGGTTATTACATGCAACCAGAAAAATCATCATTTTTCTCTACCAAATTCATTCAATTTCTTGGAGGGAAAAATACGCTTTTCACTTTACTCATGATATTAATGGTTGGCTTAATCATTTGGATTTTTGATATCATTTCGTTTATTTTTTACCCCATTCAAGTTCTTCTTGCTAATGTTGTATTGCCTGTTATTTTAGCTACAATTGCTTATTATCTATTGCGACCTGTGCTACAGGGACTGATTAAATTAAAACTACCGAAAATTTGGGCTATTATTTTTATTCTCCTTGGCTTAATTGGTCTAATTACTTTATTAATTGTTGCTGTATTTCCGTTTTTGAGAGATCAGTCAGCAACTTTAATTCAAGAATTTCCAGAGTATTTCCGGAAATTAGTGATTAAAATAGACGCATTTCTTAGAACATCTATATTCTCAAGTTATTACGTCAATTTTGATATGGATGAAATTATTAATCAAATACCTCAAGATATTGGTAATACCATCTCTGATACTCTTGGCGGGGTAGCGAACGGAATTGGGAGAGTAATTTCAACACTAACAGGATTAATTTTAGCAATAGTTACGGTTCCATTTATCTTATTTTATTTATTGAAAGACGGTGAAAAGCTACCTCAATATATATTGAAGTTACTGCCACCGAGAATGCGTGAAGATGCTGTTCAAGTTATGAAGGAAGCAGACAAACAGATAAGTGCCTATATTCAGGGGCAAATTTTAGTCGCAATTTGTATTGGATTAATGGTCTCCATAGGATTTCTTATCATCGGTATGGAATATGCGTTACTGCTTGGTGTACTTGCCATGATAACAAGTGTCGTTCCTTATTTAGGACCGATTATAGCCATTACGCCCGCTGCCATCATAGCGGTTGTCACTTCTCCTTTTATGTTAGTGAAATTAGCATTCGTGTGGACGGTGGTACAGTTAGTCGAAGGAAAATTTATCTCGCCACAAATTATGGGTAAATCATTACACATACATCCAATCACAATCATTTTTGTTTTATTAACCGCAGGTTCATTATTTGGGGTACCTGGTGTGATTTTGGGAATACCCGGTTATGCTTTATTAAAAGTGTTAGTGACTCATATGTATAAACTTTTCAAGCGTCGATATAATCGACATGAAACAAACTTACAGCTTCACTACGAACAAACCGAAACGATTGAATAATTATTTTTTATATGTGACTGTTTATAGAAATCAGGAGGAATTTACATGTTGAAAAAGTTTTTATCAACAATTGGAATTGGATCAATGAAAGTGGATACGATTGTTGATCAACCAGATTTAGCGCATGGAGAGTCTCTGTCAGGGAAGATTTATATTGATGGCGGACAAAGCGAACAATTGATAGATTTTATTAAACTAGAAGTAATTAAACGTTCTGAAGGGCATAGAGAAGACAGTGACTTTGATGTTACGAATGATATTGTTGCAAAATACATGATTGAAACGATTGGCTCCGTTAAATCAAAGGAAACAAGAATGGTTCCTTTTGAAATAATGCCTGATGAACGTTGGGAATATGATAAAGACCAAGCTAAGTTATTTTTGCGAACATCCGTCCATATTACTGGTGCTGTGGATGTACAAGATGAAGATGAGATAAGCTACAACTAAATAGAGTAATCTAATACAGTCACTCCATATTTTTTTGGAATGGCTGTATTTAATTCCTTTAATTGCAATATGCAATCACTTTTTAAAATGAGTGTTTGTATAATGCAATTAAACTGCTAATTAAAAGTTGTGAAATACAAGTATTGGATGAATTGGTTTTTGACCAGGTGTAATAGAAGGTCTATACTGATTCTCATGAGCGTTCACGTTGAAACATGTTGTAATTCGGAAGAGGTGTGAAAATGGTTAAACGTTTAATTGTGACAGGATATAAACCTCATGAGCTCGGAATTTTTGATGATAAACATCCAGGTGTCGTCATCATAAAGAAAGCACTGGAATCTCAATTGGTTGCACAAATTGATGAGGGACTTGAGTGGGTAATTATTAGCGGACAATTAGGAGTTGAAACGTGGGCTGCTGAGGTTGTATTAGAATTGAAAAAAAACTACAACCAGTTGAAGTATGCTGTTATCACACCTTTTCTGGAGCAAGAAAAAAACTGGAATGATTTAAAAAAAGAGAAATATAGAATGATTTGTACGAATGCCGACTTTCAAATTAGTGTCTCGAAAAAACAATACGAGGGCGGTTGGCAATTCATTGAAAAAAATAAGTTTATCATTCGAAATACGGATGGTATTTTACTCGTATATGATGAAGAGAATGAAGGCTCACCAAAATTCATTAAAGAAGAAGCGTTACGCTACAGTCAACGAAATGATTATCAGCTCTTCAACATAACGGCAGATGATCTGCAGATAACGGCAGAAGAAGATCAAATCAATTATTGGTCTGAATAAAAAACGGTTCAATCAATTTAACTAACTTGATTGAACCGATGAATCTCTTGATATCGATTTAGCAACGTATCTAACTCTTGACTAATTGACACAACTAATGGATGTGTTAATCCATGATCTTTTGCTTTCTTATACATATCCTTCTGCTTCTTTTGAATCTGGTTTTTCAAATTGACTTTTTTCTCAATAGCTAATGAATTCATCAAGTTACTCCTCCAATTATTAAGATTTTAAAAACTAACTGTTTATTTAGTAAGGCGTTTCTTGTAATGTATAATAATGGATGTCTATAGTATCTTATTCACCAATTTAAAATGTTTAAACCTCTTTTTAAAAATATTTTTAGATTTTTCACGAACCTATTTAAATTCGTTCTAATTATAGGAGAAAACATGAGAAAAAATAGAATTATATTGGTTTTAGTTTATGTATTATTCTTTTTTAGTTCCGTTCAGCTGTTTCATATCCAACAAACAAATCCTGTTTTTGAAGATAGAGGTAGATTAGTGTCCGTTAAAATGAAGACGCTAACTTCTGGAAAAGATGAAAAGGATCTTATAAAGATAGTAGATTCTGCAAAGCGTCAGAATGATACCATTTCAATAGCGGGAATTCAACATAGCCAGGGTGGCCAAACATTATATCCTAATGGCGTATTACTTAATATGAAGTCTTACAATAAAATATTAGAATTAAATGAGAACAAAAAAATGATAACCGTTCAAAGTGGAGCAACTTGGGATGATATTCAACGCTTGATTAACCCAAAAGGATTAGCTTTGAAAGTTAGTCAGTCTCAAAACATCTTTACTGTTGGTGGCTCATTAAGTGTGAATGTTCACGGGCGTGATATACGACATCAAGGATTAATTGAAACGGTTGATTCATTTCGACTATTAACTGCTGAAGGCAAGATTATCAATGTTAGTCGAGCGGAAAATGAAGAACTATTTGAGTTGGTTATAGGGGGATATGGATTATTTGGCGTTATTTTAGATGTTACCCTCCATTTAACGGATGATGAATTATATCAAATCGAAACTCATTCTTTAGCATTTGATGAATATAGCGAATATTTCCAAAGAGAAGTCATTCAAAATGAAGCAGTGAAGATGCATCTTGCTCGTTTATCTGTTGCACCAGAAACGTTCCTAGAGGATATGTACGTAACCAATTATTTACTTTCCGATCATCAAGAATTACTACTGGAACATATGAAATTAAAGCGAGATTCAACTATTGCCATTCCTAAACTTTTTCTTGGTCTATCACGTCAAAGTGATTGGGGGAAGGATTTGTTTTGGGAAACTCAGGAGACCTATAACAAACGGTTAAACGGATCGCAAATTACAAGAAATAATGTTATGAGGTCTGATTCAACCTTTATGGATTATGACCATGCGAGGAAAACAGAGGTATTACAAGAATACTTTGTACCTGTAGATAATTATAAATCGTACATAAAAGACTTAAAAGCTATGTTACTTAAGCAACCGGATTTTAATTTATTAAATATTACCGTCCGTTATGTTGAAAAAAATGAAAAAGCCGTAATGTCTTATGCTAAGCAGGACATGTTCGCCTTGGTGTTGTTAATTAACCAAGACATGGATCAAGATAGTATGAAAATGAATCAAGAAATTATAAGAAAAATGATTGATATCACCTTAGATCATGAGGGAAGTTACTATCTCCCTTATTATCATTATGCTTCAAAGGTTCAGTTAAGAAAAGCATATCCTCGATCAAAAGAATTTTTTGAGTTGAAGGACAAATATGACCCAGAACATCTATTCATGAATCTTTTCTATGAGGAGTACCATTAATGAATACTCGTAATTTTATCGTTTATCAGAGTACGGTTGGAATTGCAGCGAGCATAATTTTCCCTTTTTATATACTATTCTTAAAAAACGTTGGAAGTAGTTATTCTCAATTTGGATGGGCATATGGATTATTTGCATTAACCGCTGCCTTGAGTTATCCATTCATAGGAAAGATGGCAGACAAATTGGGTGATCATCTTCTTTTAGCAATCTATTCATGGGGGATGGCTGCGATCCTATTGATATTTCCACTAGCTTATGAAATATGGCATGTATATATATTACAAATCGTAATGGGGCTCCTTGGAGCTATTCAAAAAAATTCAGAAAAAGCGTACCTTGCTCGAGCTGTGACCAAAGAAACAGCTGGAGTCGAAATTGGAAGGTACCATGTGTGGACATCTATTGGTGCAGCGATTGCAGTCATTGCAACAGGATATTTAGTTGACTTTTTAACGATTGGTAGTTTATTTTATATTGCGTCTATTGCTTTTGCGTGGAGCGGGTTTTATGTTATGAAATTTAGAAATGAAACTAAATAAACTTTTTACAGATCATCATCTTTAAACTCAATGTCAATGTAACCCATATATATGGAAATTGTTTGAGGCAACGAAAATTATAGATTAGTTTAGAGCAACCTTAATTGATTAAGGTTGCTCTCAGACTGTAGACAAAAGCGGTTAGGAATAGTCTCATTCCTAACCGCTTTTTGCTTTTTTCTCCGATATAAAGCAATTTCTAATTGTCCCAGACCTCTCCGAGGTCAATATTTATACTGTTTGTGGAACTTGCCATGTCCAGTTGGCAAGTTTTTTTAAATTCATGGCAGCGAAAGTAAGCATCGCCTGCATCGACAATTTTTTAAGTCCCCTTAACGTTGTCCAACGCATGCCATGCTTTTCTTTTCCATCAGCGAATACTCGTTCAATTGTTTCTTTGTGTTTTGCATAATTGGGTTTTACATCTTCGTGGTGTCGAAGATGATCAGCTTCTTCAAGATATTCCTTCCAAATATGTCGTGTCACTACTTTTTGGTGGTCTCGACTTTCAGTACATTGTGCTATCAATGGACAAGTCGCACAAATGTGCTTGGGTGACTTGTATT
>JBFIXW010000055.1:0-13345 GCA_041605715.1 Paenisporosarcina sp. | reverse complement strand
TTTTCTACAGTATCAATAGCGTTAATGATTGTAGTTTTTTAAATGTAAAGTGGCCAAAAAAAAGAAGATTCTCCATTTCGCGGGTCGTATTCAAGGATTGGATATGGCTATTCTCCATTTGAATGTTGCTATTCTAGGATTCGCCTGGGCTATTCAAGGATTCGGGCATCCCATTCTAAAATTCACGAATTCCAAACAATTTAACGCGCTTGAAATGGTGTCAGTTGGCTCACCAACTGACACGTTTTCTGTTAGTACGGTGTTTTCATACTGAATAAATGGTGTTAATGAATGTAGTTTTTTAAAAGTAAAGTGGCCAGAAAAAAGAAGATTCTCCATTTCGCGGGTCATATTCTAGGATTGGATGAGGCTGTTCTCCATTTGGACGATGCTATTCTAGAATTCGCATGGCCTATTCTCGGATTCGAGCCACACATTCTAAAATTCACGAAATCCAAACAATTTAACGCGCTTAAAATGGTGTCAGTTGGCTTACCAACTGACACGTTTTCTGTTCGTGCGGTCTTTTCTACAGTATCAATAGCATTAATGATTGTAGTTTTTTAAATGTAAAGTGGCCAGAAAAAAGAAGATTCTCCATTTGGCGGGCCGTATTCAAGGATTGGCTGGGTCTGTTCTCCATCTGAATGGTGCTATTCTCGCATTCGGGCATCCCATTCTAAAATTCACGATTATCAAACAATTTAACGCGCAAGAATGGTGTCGGTTGGCTGACCAACTGACACGTTTTATGTTAGATCTAACAATTTCCAATGAAATGATTAATATGGACCAGTCGGATTAAGCGATAAATCTTCTGTTTACCTGACTGATGTAAATAGCGAAGAAAACATTCAAACATGATATGCAATAATTATTTATAAAAAATATATTTGTAATAAAGTGTAATGTTCTAGAAATAAGGGTACTTGTTAATGGATGAAATGAAACTGAAATTATAATTTTGATTATCAGCTTTTTAAAATCATATATAAGGAGGTTTTAACATTGAAAAATAATAAAGCAATGTATGCAATAATCACGGGTATTATCGTAGTTATCACGGCTTTAGTTATATTAATCGTTACATATGGACCTAAAGAAGTAAAAGAGATAATTGACCCGAGTCAAAATATTGCAAAGGATAATGATGAGAATAAACTTACAACGAAAGACTCTGGAATAAAAGTAGAATTACCAGGAAGTGAGTGGTCCACACACGGAGGGGACTTATATAATCGTAGATACTCTACGTTAGAGGCGATTAATGTTGATACAATAAAAGATTTAAAACCTGCATGGACTACAAGTCTTGGATCAGGAATCGAGTTCAAGTATTCGGGTGAAGCTACACCATTAGTATCTGATGGAGTGATGTATGTAACAACTGGTGCAAATGATGTCTTAGCTTTAGATGCAATCACAGGTGAAATGATGTGGGATTACCGTCCTGAGATTGATGAAAAGCTAGATACCGTCTGTTGTGGTTGGACCAACCGCGGCGTTGCAATCGGTGAAGGCAAAGTGTATGCCACTTTACTTGATGCACGGTTAGTAGCTTTAGACATTAAAACTGGAGAAGTGATTTGGGAAACGGAAGTGGCAAATTGGCAAGAAGGTTATACTGTTACGAATGCACCGCTTTATTACAACGGCAAAGTTTATACGGGTGTTGCAGGTGGTGAATTTGGAATCAGAGGAAGAATGACTGCCTATGATTCCGATAATGGTCGCGAGGTATGGAGATTTAACACGATCCCTGGTCCAGGAGATTTTGGATTTGACTCGTGGCCAGCAGATAATGATGCGTGGATGACTGGCGGAGGACCGGTTTGGCAGACGCCTGCTGTTGATCCGGAATTAGGTTACCTTTATTTTGCTACAGGAAATACGGCACCTGATTTAGATGGAAGTAATCGAGAAGGTGATAATTTATTTGCGAATTCAATTATGGCTATTGATGCTGAAACTGGAGAGTATAAGTGGCATTTCCAAGAAGTTCATCATGATATTTGGGACATGGACCCTGCCAATCCTGTCGTTTTATATGATGTAGAAATGGATGGAGAAATGAAAAAAGGAATCGCTCAGGCAGGTAAAACTGGATGGGTTTATTTCTTAGATAGAACGAACGGGGAACCTTTAGTTGGAATTGAGGAGAAAGAAGTACCACAGGATGAAAGACAAAAAACAGCAGCAACACAACCATATCCAGTGGGAGATTCTTTTGTTCCTCAAGAAGTGACTGAAGACGATGTTAAAAATGATTTACCAGAATCATTTGAGGGTGAAGTAGGGGGATTGTTTGATCCTTTCTGGGAAGTACCTTTAACAATTAAACCTTCACCACAAGGTGGAGCAAACTGGCCACCATCAGCTTATAATCCGGATACAGAATTGTTTTATGTGCTAGGAAATGATAATTATTTTTCATTCACACGAAGTGAAGAAGAGTTTGATGAAGGTAGTCAATTTATCGGAAGTGTATTCCAACCTATTTTAGAAGCACCACAACGAGGTACAGTAACTGCATTAGATGTTAAAACGAATAAAATTGTATGGCAAGTTAACTGGGATGCAATTGCATACAGTGGTGTATTAACAACAAAAGGAAATTTGGTATTTGTCGGACATAATGATGGACGATTGATTGCTTATGATGCTAAGACGGGTGATCAAGTTTGGGAATACATGACGGATGCCGGTGTTAATGCGCCACCTGTTACGTATGAAATCGATGGGGTACAATATATTTCGGTCCTTGCTGCCGGAAATACATTGGCTGGTTCCAAACATGGAGACAAACTTTATACATTCGCTTTAAACGGGGAAGGGAAAGAAAATAAATCAACGAAAGGTTCGGATAAAGAAATTAAAGAAGATGAGATTGACGAAACAGCGAGTGCTGAAACAGATAAGGGAATTGCTTTATTTGAAAGCAATTGCTTAGCATGTCATGGTAATTTAGGGACAGGCGGACATAATGGTCCAGATTTACAAACGAGTAAAATGACATCGGATAAAAATAGTGTCATCGATCGTATTAAAAATGGTGGATCTTCAATGCCTGCTTTTGAAGGAACATTATCAGATGAACAGATTGAAGCAATTGCTGAATATGTTAAAACAGTGATAGCTCCATTAGGAAAATAATCAAAATACCACGGTATACTTTAATCGGTATCCGTGGTTTTTTGTCTTTATTTCTTGAATTATGGGCACAACTCTAATAAGATAGGGGCTTAATGGATTTTGGAAAGGTTGGTTATTATGAATTCGGAAGCACTTTTAATGATACTTATTATTTTCACGATTAATATCGTATACGTCACATTTTTTACCATTCGAATGATTATGACCTTAAAAGGATATCGCTATTTTGCTGCAGCTCTCAGTGTGGTTGAAGTTGTCGTCTATGTAGTTGGATTAGGATTAGTTCTTGATAATTTAAATGAGATTCAAAATCTAATTGCCTATGCACTTGGATACGGAACTGGCGTTATTATCGGAACAAAAATTGAAGAAAAAATGGCACTAGGCTATATCACGGTCAATGTTATTACGACGGAAGAGAATCGAACATTGCCACGATTGTTACGTGATAAAGGATATGGTGTAACCGATTGGGAAGCGAATGGTTTAGAGGGGAATCGCAAAGCAATGCAAATTTTGACTCCTCGAAAATATGAATTGAAGCTATATGCCACGATCAAGGAACTCGATCCTAAAGCATTTATCATTGCCTATGAACCTAAAGCAATTCATGGTGGATTTTGGGTTAAAACCGTACGGAAAGGAAAATTATTTAAATGAAGAAAAAGACTGTTTGGTTTGAAGTTGGAGAAACAGAATCAATTGATGAATGTTTAGAGCGGATGAAAACGGAAGGGTATATGCCAATGGGTAGAAGAGAAGAGCCCCTATTCCAAGAAGTGGATGGGGAGATTATTCCGATTCGCCAAATTATCCAATTTAAAGGTACGTACATCTCTGAATAACCATGAAATGAACTAAAAACCGAACAATAATGTTTTCTGAAAATTAATCGTTCGCATTTTAGCGTTGACTGTACCATCAGCAGTTGTTAGAATATGAATAGGAAACATTAAATATCCCCATATATGCTAAAGAATTGGCTTTAGCGTCTCTACCAGGTCACCGTAAATGACCGGACTATGCGGGAAAGCAACTTTTGGATAAAGCAAAGGATGTGAGTCGGTATATGTATTTAGATACGTATATGTCAGGTATTCATAGCCCTCGTTCTTTAATGTCCTCAAGTAAACTGCTTTTCATGCATAATGAGCAGTTTATTTGGGGATTTTTTGATGGAGACATGGTTGCCCTTCCGTCAGCGAACGCTTTCGAGTGATATGACAGACTCGGGCAGAATGAACATACGATACTTTGAAACTTAATCTAAGGAGCGATATTCGATGGTTGCGAAAATAGGCGTCATTATGGGAAGCTCGAGTGATTGGGAAACAATGAAATATACATGTGACATTTTAGATGAACTCCAAGTTCCATATGAAAAACAAGTTGTTTCGGCACATAGAACGCCGGATTTAATGTTTGAATATGCTTCTTCAGCAAGAGCAAGAGGCATTCAAGTAATTATTGCAGGAGCTGGTGGTGCAGCTCATTTACCAGGGATGGTTGCTTCAAAAACGACATTGCCGGTCATCGGAATACCAATTCAATCGAAAGCTTTAAATGGACTGGATTCGTTATTGTCAATTGTGCAAATGCCCGGTGGTGTTCCTGTTGCTACAGTTGCTATAGGAAAAGCAGGTGCAACAAATGCCGGTTTACTTGCCGCACAAATGCTTGCAATGACAGATCAAACACTTGCTCATCATTTAGATTCAAGACGTGAAGCGACGAAACAAAAAGTGTTTGAAAGCAATGGTGATTTATTATGAACAAAACCATTTACCCTGGACAAACAATTGGTATTATTGGTGGCGGACAATTAGGACGTATGATTGCACTTGCTGCGAAAGAAGCTGGATTTAAAATTGCAGTTCTTGATCCGAGTATGGATTCTCCATGTGGGCAAGTTGCTGACATTCAAATTATCGCATCTTTTGATGATGAAACAGCTTTAGAAGAACTTTCAGAAGTTAGCGATGTTATCACATATGAATTTGAAAATATTGATTTTGATGGCTTAAAACGTTTATCAGAATATGCTTACCTACCTCAGGGTGCAGACTTAGTTCGCATAACACAAAACCGCATTACGGAGAAAGATGAGATTCGTAAAGCTGGTGTCATTGTTGCCGATTATCTTGTAGCAACAAGTCATGTTGAATTAAAGGCATCGATTGATGACATTGGTTTTCCTTGTATCGTTAAAACCGCGTTTGGAGGATACGATGGCAAAGGTCAAGTCAAACTGAATTCAATAGAAGATTTACCTCTCGCGACGCCTTTATTCGAACATGGTGCCTGCATTGCAGAAGCTTTTGTTCCTTTTTCGAAAGAAATTTCAGTGATTGTACAGCGTAATGGTTTTGGAGAAACGTATTGTTTACCTGCTGGAGAAAATATTCACAAACATCATATTTTACATGAAACAATTGTGCCGGCTCGCGTAACTGACGTGGTTCTAACACAAGCTACAAAAGCAGCAGAACAAATTGCGGATCATTTAAATCTTGTTGGAACTTTAGCAGTCGAAATGTTTGTGCTAGAAGATGACACGATTGTGATTAATGAATTAGCTCCACGACCTCATAATTCAGGACACTATTCAATTGAAGGTTGTACGATTTCACAGTTCCATCAGCATGTTCGCGCAATCTGCGGATGGCCGCTACGAAAGCCATTGTTACACCAACAATCAGTGATGGTGAATGTATTAGGTGAACATGTTGTTCCATTATCAAATGCACTAACCAAATATCCGAATTGGTCCATTCACCTATACGGAAAAGATGAAGCAAAGACAAAACGTAAAATGGGTCATGTCACTATTTTGACAGACGATCTGAATGAAACCCTAAAACAAATCGAGCATTCTGGCATTTGGTCAGAATAGAAGGAGTACAAATATGATTGAACGTTATACACGCCCTGAAATGGGAGCAATTTGGACAGAGCAAAACAAATACCAAGCTTGGTTAGAAGTTGAAATATTAGCATGTGAGGCATGGGCTGAATTAGGCGACATTCCAAAAGAAGACGTAGCGAAAATACGTGCCAATGCTTCATTTGATGTAAATCGTATATTAGAGATCGAAGAAGAAACACGTCATGATGTAGTCGCATTTACACGTGCTGTTTCTGAAACGCTTGGTGAAGAACGTAAATGGGTGCACTACGGTTTAACATCTACAGACGTGGTTGATACAGCACTTTCATACATCATCAAGCAAGCCAACGAAATACTTCGTAAAGATTTGAATAACTTTGTTGAAATATTGGCGAATAAAGCAAAAGAACATAAATTCACCGTAATGATGGGACGTACTCATGGCGTTCACGCAGAACCAACAACTTTCGGTCTAAAACTAGCCTTATGGCATGAGGAAATGAAACGAAATGTAGAGCGCTTTGAAGCGGCCGCGAAATCGATTGAAACAGGAAAAATGTCTGGTGCGGTTGGTACATATGCGAACATCGATCCATTCGTAGAGAAATACGTATGTGACAACTTAGGATTAGCAGCATCACCAATTTCTACTCAAACCCTTCAACGAGACCGTCATGCACAATACATGAGCACACTTGCACTGATCGCTACTTCTGTTGAAAAATTTGCTACGGAAGTTCGTGGCTTGCAAAAATCAGAAACGCGTGAAGTAGAAGAATCTTTTGCGAAAGGGCAAAAAGGATCTTCAGCGATGCCACATAAACGCAATCCAATCGGTTCAGAAAACATGACGGGCCTTGCTCGATTAATACGTGGGTACATGCTAACTGCTTATGAAAATGTGTCTCTATGGCATGAGCGTGATATTTCTCATTCATCAGCTGAACGTGTGATTTTACCTGATGCAACGATTGCATTAAATTACATGTTGAACCGATTCGGCAACATCATTAAGAACCTGACAGTGTTCCCTGATAACATGAAGCGCAATATGGACAGTACTTTAGGATTGATTTATTCACAACGTGTACTTCTCGCTTTAATTGACAAAGGACTAGCTCGCGAAGAAGCCTACGATACCGTTCAACCTTGTGCAATGGAAGCTTGGGAAAACCAAATTTCATTCCGCGGCGTGGTCGATCAAGATGAGAAAATTACTGCTCATTTGAATAAAGAAGAGTTAGACGATTGCTTTGACTATAATTACCATATTCAACATGTCGACATGATTTTTGAGCGTCTCGGACTAAATTAATCGGGGGAATTCACGTGGAAAAAGGTCAACTTTTGTATGAAGGTAAGGCGAAACGATTATATACAACAGACAAAGAGGACATTCTTTTTGTGGAATATAAAGATAGTGCAACTGCTTATAACGGAGAGAAGAAAGCAGAAATCGCTGGTAAAGGAACGTTAAATAATCGAATCACTTCTTTATTGTTTGAAAAATTGAAGGCATCTGGCATTGAATCACATTTTGTTGAACAGATATCTGATCATCAACAACTTGTAAAAAAAGTCGACATCATTCCAATAGAAGTCGTTGTTCGCCAAATCGCAGCAGGGAGTTTAGCGAAGCGACTAGGTTTAGAAGAAGGAACACAATTGCCTAGACCAATCGTTGAATTTTACTACAAAGACGACGAACTTGGTGATCCCCTTATTACGGAAGAACATATTGAACTGTTGAATATTGCTACACCCGATGAAGTGAAGACCCTTTACAAAATGGGTCTTCAAGTCAATGAAGTGTTGACTCGTTTCTTCCATGAAATTGGTGTGATTCTCGTAGACTTCAAGCTAGAGTTTGGTAGAGACGCACAAGGAAATGTTCTACTTGCTGATGAAATTTCACCTGATACGTGCCGATTATGGGACGAAAATACAAAACAAAAGTTAGACAAAGACGTGTTCCGACGTGACCTTGGTCAATTAACGGACGCATACGAAATTATACTTTCCCGTCTAGGAGGACAACCACAATGAAAAAAGTAAAAATCTATGTAACACTTCGTGAAAGCGTCTTAGACCCTCAAGGTTCAGCAGTAATGGGCGCACTTCATACAATGGGCTATGGCGAAATAGCAGACGTACGCATTGGAAAATACTTAGAGCTTCAAGTGGATGACTCAGAACGTGAACTAGATGTGATCGTAAAGGAAATGTGCGAGAAATTACTAACAAATACAGTCATTGAAGATTATCGATACGATGTCGAGGAGGCTATCAGCAAATGAAGTTTGCAGTCCTCGTATTCCCAGGATCGAACTGTGATATCGATATGTATCACGCGATCAAAGACGAGCTGGGTGAAGAAGTTGAATATGTTTGGCATGATACGAAAGATTTAAGTGGCTTTGACGGTATTTTACTACCGGGTGGATTTTCATATGGAGATTACTTACGTTGTGGCGCAATTGCTCAATTTTCAAATGTCATGAATGAAGTGAAGAAAGCAGCGGAAGCTGGTAAACCTGTCCTTGGTATTTGTAACGGATTTCAAATTTTAACGGAAGCGGGGCTATTACCTGGTGCTTTACTTCGCAATAAAAATTTAAAATTCATGTGTCGTACAGCTGAGTTAACAGTTCAAAATGCAAATACGATGTTTACAAATTCATATAAACAAGGGGACGTTCTTCACGTTCCGATTGCACACGGTGAAGGAAATTACACATGTGACGCAGAAACGCTAGCTTCATTAATAGCAAACAACCAAATTATTTTCACATACAATGACAATCCGAACGGCAGTGTAGAAGATATTGCTGGGATTATTAATGAACGAGGAAATGTACTTGGCATGATGCCGCATCCTGAGCGTGCTGTTCATGAACTCATTGGTGGAACAGATGGATTAGCACTTTTTAAATCAATCGTTAAACAGTGGAGGGAATCTCATGTCAGTCATGCTTGAACCAAATCCGCAACAAATTAAAGATCAGAAATTATATACACAAATGGGTATGTCCGATGCTGAATTCGAAATGGTTGAAAACATTTTAGGTAGACTACCGAATTACACAGAAACGGGATTATTCTCGGTTATGTGGTCTGAACATTGTTCATATAAAAACTCGAAACCGATTTTACGTAAATTCCCAACGACTGGACCTCGTGTCTTGCAAGGACCTGGTGAAGGTGCAGGAATCGTTGATATCGGGGATGGACAAGCTGTTGTCTTTAAAATGGAATCACATAATCACCCGTCTGCCATTGAACCCTATCAAGGTGCAGCGACTGGTGTTGGCGGAATTATCCGTGACGTCTTTTCAATGGGAGCCCGTCCGATTGCGATGTTAAATTCTCTTCGTTTTGGTGAATTAACAAGTCCTCGCGTACGTTATTTATTTGAAGAAGTTGTTGCAGGAATTGCCGGATACGGAAATTGTATCGGGATTCCAACTGTTGGCGGTGAAGTACAGTTTGACGATTGTTATGCAGGAAATCCACTAGTGAATGCGATGTGTGTCGGTTTAATTAACCATGAAGACATTCAAAAAGGGATTGCATCTGGTGTTGGCAATACGGTGATGTATGTTGGGGCGAAAACAGGACGTGACGGAATTCACGGTGCAACTTTTGCATCTGAAGAGTTAAGCGAAACGTCTGAAGAAAAACGCCCAGCCGTTCAAGTAGGGGATCCATTTATGGAGAAGCTATTATTGGAAGCGTGCTTAGAATTAGTGAAATCAGATGCCCTTGTTGGGATTCAAGATATGGGTGCTGCAGGTCTTACATCTTCTTCAGCTGAAATGGCATCGAAAGCAGGATTTGGTGTTGAAATGAACTTAGACTTTATTCCGCAGCGTGAGACAGGTATGTCTGCTTATGAAATGATGTTGTCTGAATCACAAGAGCGTATGTTAATTGTTGTGAAAAAAGGACGCGAAGCTGAAATCGAAGAGCTATTTGAAAAATACGATTTAGATGCTGTGTCAGTTGGACATGTGACGGATGATAAAATGCTTCGTTTGCTTCATAAAGGTGAAGTAGTGGCAGAAGTTCCTGCTGATGCTCTAGCAGAAGAAGCACCAGTTTACTATAAACCATCAAGTGTTCCAGCTTATTTCACGGAATATCAAGCGATGGAGAATGTAGAACCTCAAGTATCTGACTATAAAGAGACACTCCTGAATTTATTGAAACAACCAACCATTGCTTCGAAAGAATGGGTTTACGATCAATATGACTATCAAGTACGTACAAGCACAGTTGTTACACCTGGTTCAGATGCGGCAGTTGTTCGAGTACGTGGAACGAACAAAGGCTTAGCGATGACAACAGATTGTAATTCTCGCTACATTTACTTGGATCCTGAAATGGGTGGCAAAATTGCTGTGGCAGAAGCTGCACGTAATGTTGTGTGTTCAGGTGCGAAACCACTTGCGATTACGGATTGCTTAAACTTTGGTAATCCAGAGAAACCAGAGATCTTTTGGCAACTGGAGAAATCGGCTGACGGAATGGCTGCTGCTTGTTTAGCACTTGAATCACCAGTCATTGGCGGTAACGTATCTTTATATAACGAGCGTAGCGGTGTCGCTGTTTACCCAACACCAACTATTGGTTTGGTAGGGTTAGTAGAAGACTTATCCCATGTAACAACGCAAGACGTAAAGTCTGCTGGTGACTTCGTTTACTTAATCGGAGAAACGATGACGGAGTTCGGTGGCAGTGAGTTACAAAAGATGGTCGAAGGACGTATTTTCGGTAAATCACCATTCATCGATTTGACAGTTGAAGCAGCTCGACAAGAGGCTTTATTAACAGCAATTCAATCAGGCTTGGTTGCTTCTGCACATGATATTGCAGAAGGTGGATTTGCTGTTGCGTTGGCTGAAAAAACGTTTGGCGCGAACAACCTTGGAGTAGACGTAACGATTTCTGGTTCAGCAATTACGGCTTTATTCAGCGAATCACAATCACGTTTCATTGTGACTGTAAAAGAACAAAACGCGAAAAGTTTTGAAGAGATCGTAAAAGATGCAGTCAAAGTAGGAACTGTCACATTAGATAATTCCGTCATCATTCGAAATGAACGTGGCGATGAGTGGATTTCAGGTTCTGTTGAAGAATTCAAATCTGCTTGGAAAGGAGCGATTCCATGCTTGCTGAACTCAGAGGGTTAAACGAAGAGTGTGGTGTGTTTGGAATTTGGGGTGACCCAAACGCGGCGCAAATTACGTATTATGGCTTGCACGCGTTGCAACATCGCGGACAAGAAGGTGCAGGAATTGTCGTGACCGATGGCAAGACGCTTCAAGCTGTAAAGGGCGAGGGTCTTGTGAATGAAGTCTTTAGTAACGGGAAGCTGGACCATTTAAAAGGAAGTGGCGCAATTGGTCACGTCCGTTATGCGACTGCAGGTGGTGGAGGAATTGAGAATGTTCAACCTCTACTGTTTCGTTCTACAACTGGTAGTTTAGCGATTGCCCATAATGGTAACTTAGTGAATGCCAATCATTTGAAACAACATTTAGAACGCCAAGGAAGTATTTTTCAAACATCGTCAGATACGGAAGTTTTGGCGCATTTAATTAAAAAAAGTGGCTATTCAACCTTTGAAAAACGAGCTAAAAATGCGTTGTCCTTACTTAAAGGTGCTTATGCGTTCATAATGATGACAGAGGATGAAATGACGGTTGCACTTGACCCGAACGGCTTACGTCCCCTTTCACTAGGAAAGCTTGGAGATGCTTGGGTTGTTGCATCTGAAACATGTGCATTCGATATTATAGGGGCAGAAGTAGTTCGCTCAGTTGAACCTGGAGAATTGCTAATTATTAATGATGAAGGATTGCGTGTTGAACGTTTTGCTTTTCCTGCGAAACGAGCGATTTGCACGATGGAATATGTGTATTTCTCACGTCCGGATTCAGACATCGACGGCATCAATATACATACAGCACGAAAACGTCTAGGAAAAGAACTGGCGAAAGAAGTGCAAATTGAAGCAGATGTCGTAACAGGTGTTCCTGACTCAAGTATTTCTGCAGCGATTGGTTTTTCGGAATCAACAGGCATTCCATATGAATTAGGACTAATAAAAAATCGCTATGTAGGTCGTACGTTCATCCAACCTTCGCAAGACTTACGTGAGCGTGGTGTGAAAATGAAGTTATCACCAGTGCGACAAGTGGTTAACGGCAAGCGTGTCGTCATGGTGGATGATTCGATTGTGCGTGGAACAACTTCTCGCCGAATTGTTACGATGTTAAAGGAAGCGGGAGCAACGGAAGTCCATGTAGTCATCAGCTCGCCGCCAATCAAGAATCCTTGTTTTTACGGGATCGATATTAGTACAAATGCTGAATTAATTGCAGCGAATAACAGTATTGAAGAAATGCGTGAACTCATCGGTGCAGATTCATTAACCTTCTTATCGGTTGAAGGGATGGTGCGAGCAATTGGACGAACAGATGAAGGTCCTGAAGCTGGACATTGTCTAGCTTGTTTTACAAATAATTACCCAACAGAAATTTACCCGGATACGATTTTACCGCACGAAAAAGAATTGGCTCGCTAGGAGGCGATTGTGTGTCGAAAGCATATGAACTAGCTGGTGTGAACATTGAAGCTGGCTATGAAGCTGTAAAACGAATGAAATCGCATGTTGACCGCACGGCACGTAAAGGTATTATGGGTGCATTTGGCGGTTTTGGCGGCATGTTTGACTTGTCGGCCCTAGATTATAAAGAACCTGTTTTAATTTCTGGAACAGATGGTGTTGGTACGAAGCTGAAATTAGCTTTTATGACGGATACGCACGATACAATCGGCATTGATTGTGTCGCGATGTGTGTAAACGATATTGTCGCTCAAGGCGCAGAACCATTGTTTTTCCTCGACTATTTAGCTGTTGGGAAAGCGGAACCTGCAAAAATCGAGCAAATCGTTAAAGGTGTAGCGGACGGATGTGTACAGTCTGGTGCGGCTCTAATCGGTGGAGAAACGGCTGAAATGCCAGGACTTTACGAAGAAGATGAGTATGATGTAGCTGGCTTTGCAGTTGGAGTTGCGGAGAAGTCTCGATTAGTGACGGGCGAACGAATTCAAGCGGGTGACGTTTTAGTCGGTCTTGCTTCTAGCGGCATTCATTCCAATGGATTTTCATTAGTGCGTAAAATCGTATTTGCAGACCAAGGATATGAAATCAATTCGTATGTTGCGGGTTATGAAGAATTAGGCCGTATTGGGAAAGGACTTCTTGAACCAACGAAAATTTATGCAAAACCAGTTCTT
>JBFIXW010000054.1:0-13382 GCA_041605715.1 Paenisporosarcina sp. | reverse complement strand
GGTCCGTGAGCCTCCTCATTCGCTTCGCTCATTGCGGGTTCTCACCTGGACCCGCTAATCCCGCTTGAAAATAAAGCGCCAATCCAATTTGGTGCTTATCTTTGCGACGAAGCTAGCGTAGCGATGCAGAAACATGAGCAGATATTTTCCGCCACCTTCCGCTAATCCGAAAAAACAGTGATAACAAAACGTTTAGTATTGAAACAATAATAAATAATTAACCTAGCATAATAAAAAGGAGCTTGGACATCCAAGCTCCTTTTGTTATAAATTGAGTGAAATCTTGTTAAACGATAGCTTTCCCTTAAATCCATTCTTTTCCATGTTCACGAATGAATTGAATATCGTTTTGATAATGTTCATAATGTCCTTCATCTATCATTTTTTGAAAAGCCATTTCACCTTCATTGGCTTTTCTTATCATGTACTTACACAATCCTTCTAATCGCAACAATACCATCTCTAAATATCCATCTTTCATTCCCTCAATACCATAGGTTTCAAAAAACAATTCAACTTTTAGTTTTATACGTTCGGCATCACGTGTTGAGTTATATTGAACTGCTTCGCCAGTTTCAGTATGATAATGCCTACTTAGAGGGACGCATGTGTAAAGAGTATAAGCTATGTCCCAAAGTCTTGGACCAGGAGCAACAATATCAAAATCTATAATGCCTACTGGCTTTTTGTGATTAAAAATTATGTTATATATTGCAAAATCATTGTGACATAAAACCTCAATATTATTTGGTGTATTATCCATTTGTTTCCATTTATTTAATGATGGGAAATCACTCACAGCATCATGATAGAGACGAAGCATTTTCGCTATTTCTTTTAATACATCATTCGACCACATGTATTTTTTTAGAGGATAATTTCCAGCTTCTCCTTCAATAAATGATAATATCTCTCTATTTTTTTCATCAATACCTAAAAACTTCGGTGCATAAGTAAAACCTTTACTTTCCAAATGCTTCAATAGTCCATGAATTTTAACACTATCAGGCTTTAATTCTCGTCGAACAGTATCTTCCAAGTGATATACGTTTGACACGTTCCCTCCTGTAAGCTTTTCTTCGTTATTATGATTTGACATTCGAAATTACCTCCATTTACAGCAAACTAAATAAGTCTTCTATATTAGTGTAAAAGGATTAACAAAGAATAACTACATAAATTTTCCATTGTTCTTCATAATGATAATACATTCTTTATTAAGTGAAAGAGATTTAAAAGGAGGAAATCAATGAGTAAAATTCTATGAGCATTTTTAGAAGAGAACTTTCAGGGGCTCATTTTAAGACCTACTTTATTTTATTCATAGAAATATGCCATGCATTTTGAAATTTCAAATCCATCTATACCTTTCTCTGAAAAAGAGAATTTGCTCCAAATTTTTATTCGAACGACCACTTTGTTTGAAAAAATATTTGATGATGAAGATGAAATTCTTTTCGTTACAGATGTTCATATGTCTAAAAACAATCCTTTTTTGTATAAAAAACCTTTAAACGTATATCTAAAATACGTAAAACAAAAAAAGAAATTACTCAAACTACAATATTCTCTTTTACCAAGTGTTTACGAAGATGAAGCAGAAGAGTGGGCATGTGTTCAAGATGTTACCCATCGATTTCTGCTGAAGTGCAAGATAAATGAAATTAAATATCTCCAACTTTTAAAAGCGGTTAGTTATGAGGACTTTGCTCATCCATCAACAATATTGAAAAATATTCAAGAAAGTGGATATGATATTTATTTTATTAATCTAACCAAGAAAGTAATTTATCATTTATATGATGATCATGGATTTGACATCTTAGCAGCTGATAAAGAAACGATAAGATTTCTATACGATGAATATAAAAATTGGATTTTAGATTATGACAGAGAGGAAATTGATGTTATTTTTAGGTAGTGGTCAAAAATAAGATGGGAAAGTCAAATAAGTTTTTAATGAGTAGAGCAATTATTGATTTTATTAAAATGGAGGCGGCGACTCCGAGGGGATCAGCGCGAGATTTAGACCCTGGACTGAGCTCTGCGAGGGAAGAGGCTAAAGCCGTGCCCCCCGGAAAGCGTCCGCAGCAATGAAAATCAGCCACACCCTTTATGGAATACAATTATTTAAAATCAAATACAAAAAGGGCTATGTGAATTAATCACTTAGCCCTTTTTGCATAAATTTATTGATCAACGATTGCAACTTCCGTTCATATTAAATCGAAGTTATTTATAATCTTCCACAACGATCATTTCTTTTGTAATCGGGTGAACGAACTGCAATTTCTTCGCATGTAAAGAATAATTGTCAGCTCGTGTACGAGAACCATACATGCGATCTCCAGTTACAGGGTGACCGATTGAACTAAAGTGCACACGGATTTGATGCGTTCGACCAGTTTCTAAAATGACATGTACTTTTGTAAAGTTAGCATCTTGTCCGACTACTTCAAAATGAGTAATGGCTTCTTGACCAGAAGGTGACACAGCGCGACGCGCAGAATCATGACGATCTTTCCCGATGGAAGAGCGAATCGTTCCACTTTTTTGTGTCATAAACCCATCAACAATCGCTTCATACACGCGAATGATTTGTTTCTCTTCTAACATGCGGTCCAGCATGGACTTAATTAATGGATGTTTCGCAATAAGCACAAGACCTTTTGTCCCTTGATCTAAGCGGTGAACATGTTCCGCATAAACACCACCTTGCTTTTTCACATAAGCCATCACGTGATTCATACATGTCCCAGTTTGACCTGGATCATTTGGATGAGTTGCCATATCAGCAGGTTTAGATACAACAAGCACATGAGCATCTTCAAATAAAATCGGTACTTCACATGTAGGTGTAGCTACGTAAGATGAGGGTTCTACGTTCACATTAAATGTAAGTTTAGTGCCAATTGGATAGTGGTGCTGCCATATCATTGGTTCACCTTGTTCATTCACAATACTTTTTTTCATGCGCATTTCATGCATGATTTTTTTGCTAATGTTAAATTCGTCACGAAGTAATTGCTCAATCGTGATATTGTCTGTTTGTAACGCGTAATCGAACGTTTTAATCATATACATTCCTCCAAAATAAGAGGCCATGTACGATGACATGGCCTACGTTATGTTCTATTTTAATACAACTTCATTGAAAAAAGCTTCTATATTTTCTTTTGGCTGATTTCCAACCATACGAGATACCTCTTGGCCATCTTCAAAATAGATCATTGTTGGCGTTGCTTCAATTCGATAATCGTCCCAACCTTTTTCAAATTCATATACATTATATTGAACCACATCAACATTCATTTCTTCAACTATTGGCATAAGTACCGGTGTCATCGCTTTACAGTGGGAACAAATTGGACTAAAGAAATAAGCAGTAACAGGTTCTCCGCTTTCGACTTTTGCTTTTAAATCATCGGGTAGGATAATGTTTTGGTAATTTTCATCATCTAATTGATCGATTGTTTCTTGTTTTAAATCATCGGTACCGTAAGGGTTGCCCGCTAATTTTTTATCATTCGACATATTCGTTAACACAATAAGTAAGATAAATACTGCTGCGATTGCGCCACCGATAATTAATAACTTTTTCATTTATTTTTCCTCCTTCAGGGCTTTCAAAACTAGTAAACTTGAAACTGCAATAAGTACAAAAGCAGTTAGTGCTAAAAATGGAATCGTTATAAACCCAAATAGGTTCATATATTCGCCTGTACAGGAAACTCGACCACAAGCAGGAGCACTATCAGATAAAAAGTCGACTTTTTGGATGCCGTAGTGGTACAGTGATATCGCACCACCAATTATTGCTAGAATAGCCGTCGTCAGTGCGATTCGTGCATTATGTTGTAAATAAGCAATTCCGATAATTAGAACAAGTGGGTACATGAATATTCGTTGGATCCAACACAATTCACATGGTTCATATCCGCGTATTTCAGAAAAATACAAAGAACCCATTGTCGCACTTAAGGCAACAACCCACATGAATAATAGTAGACTTTCAATTTTTTTCGACATGATTACATATCTCCTCAGTGGATAAACTCATCTCAAATTATAATTCTACAAAGAACACATGTAAAATATTTTCAACGAACGACCAACTCTTATATAATAAATATGAAGCTTTTGTGAAGGGGAAGATTAGATGTCCGAGGAATTCGATTTATCAAAATTTGAAGTTAGCATGGTTATTCGACAAACAACCATGGATGATATAGAACCACTATTAGCAATGCAAAGAATATGTTTTCCTGGAATGGATCCTTGGAAAGTAGATCAGTTGCGTAGTCACTTAAGTGTTTTTCCTGAAGGTCAGATGGTAGCTGAACTAGACGGTGAGATTATAGGATCTTGCTCCAGCTTAATTATTAACTTCGACGAGTACGACGATCGCCATTCATGGTCTGACGTAACGGACGATGGATACATTACTAATCATAATCCTGAAGGCTACAATATGTACGGAATTGAAGTAATGGTACATCCGGAATATCGTCGAATGAAGGTTGGTCAACGTTTATATGAAGCACGTAAAGAAATAGCACGCCAATTTAATTTGAAGTCAATTATTATCGGTGGACGTATTCCGAACTATCATAAACATGCAGATGAAATGCGTCCTCGTGAATACGTAGATGCCGTATCAAGACATAAAATATATGATCCTGTGTTAACTTTCCAAATTATGAATGGTTTTACGTTAATGCGTATTAATCCAAACTATTTACCGGATGATACAGCTTCAGGCAAGTACGCGACACTTATGGAATGGAACAATGTCGACTACAAACCAATGTCGAAGCGTCATTTTAAAACGAGTTATCCAGTTCGAATTTGTGTCGTTCAATACATGATGCGCGCAATTGAATCATTTGATGATTTAGCCAATCAATGTGAATACTTCGTAGATGTTGCTTCAGATGCACATTCGGATTTCGTTGTATTCCCTGAAATTTTCACGACACAATTGATGTCATTCTTAAATGAACCTTCACCAAGTCGTGCGATTAGACGGTTAACGGAATATACACCGCAATACATTGAACTCTTCTCAGATTTGGCTGTCCGATATAATGTGAATATTGTTGGTGGGTCACACTTCGTTAAAGAAGAAAATGATGAAATTTATAATATCGCATATTTATTCCGCCGAGATGGATCGATCGATAAGCAATATAAAATCCACATCACACCAAATGAACGAAAATGGTGGGGGATTAGTGCAGGAGATACAGTTCGCGTATTCGATACAGATTGTGGGAAGATCGCCATTCAGATTTGTTACGATATTGAATTCCCTGAACTTGCTCGAATTGCTACAGATATGGGTGCTAATATTATCTTTGCACCATTCTGTACAGAAGATCGACAAGGGTACTTACGTGTGAAATATTGTGCACAAGCTCGTGCTGTTGAAAATCAAATCTATACGGTTATTTCTGGAACAGTGGGTAACTTGCCACAAACTGAAAATATGGATATTCAATATGCACAATCAGGCATCTATGCACCTTCAGATTTTGAATTTGCGCGTGATGGAATTGTAGGAGAAACAAATCCCAACTTAGAAATGGTGTTAATTGGAGATGTGGATTTAGAGATTTTACGTCGCCAACGTCAAGATGGTACGGTAAAACAACTTAAGGACCGTCGTCATGACGTCTACCGAGTTGAATATAAAAAAGGATAAAATTCTGACCTGTAAAAAAGGGTGAATATTTATGGGTTATGACGAATCATTGCTCAGGTGAAAAATCAGGTTTGCTTAACCCGATGGAACATAATCCATCGGGTTATTTCTTTTCTACTATTTAATAGACTGACTGAAATGTATAGGAATCAATATTCTATTAGAATCTTTTGACACCGCTTTATTCCATATTTTCGCCAAAATAAAACGACAGATTAAGTATTTAAAAAGGCCCTTGCGTTTGAGAAAGTGCCATTTGTCTATACGCCATTTCTAAGGTTAAATTCCCAAACGAATCCTTAAGCAGTAATAGATTTTCTTTCGATGATTGCATCACATTTTACAATCATTGTAGTTAGTTCTGACAATAAATCTAAATCGTAGAATTCAGAAATTGGAAGTTTATTACCTTTTTTGTCCATATAAATTCGAACTTTTGGACGCTGGGGATGTTTCTGGTTATAACCAACGACCACTCCGCGTTCTCCAGTACTTAAAGTCACCGTTACACCAATAGGGAAAATGGCAACTGATTTTTTAAATGCTTCAATGATGTCAATGTCATATCTAATATAACAATACCCATATAAAACTTCGATGGCCTCATGAGGTAGCATTGCCTTTTCTCTTATTAAATGATCAAACTTTTCAGCAACTGCAATAATTTTTGCAAACTGATGTATCTCTTCTTTTTTAAGACCCCTAGGATATCCACTTCCATCTACACGTTCATGATGTTGATAAGCACAATGAGCAATGAGTAAATGTAGGTCAGACTCTTTTCGGAGCATTTCAAAACCTAATAAAGTATGTGATCTCATCAGCTGTTTTTCATCGGATGATAGATTACTTTTTGTTAAGAGTGCCTTCGGTAATTGGAGTTTTCCAATATCATGAAATAAGGCTCCCAACCCTAAAATGTGTAATGATTTTTCAGATATGCCAAGAGTTTTTCCCATCGAAAGTGAATACAAGCATGTATTCAATGAGTGCTCAAACATAAAATCATTGTTAATTTGTAAATGAGATATTAAGTTTAATAGATCATGTGAGGCTTTAAGCTCTTGGACAATCTTAGCAAATGTATCAGTTAAATTTCTAAAATTGTTTATTCTAGAGGTAATGGCTTTTTTATTAGTTTGTTCACTACGCATCGATGTAAAAACATTAGAAATAGAGGAAATAGCCTTACTTCGCAATTCATGAGAAATATCATCTTCTATCTGAACAACATCATCTGTCAGTGCAGATTTAATATAAATAAATGATATGCTCTTTTTTAGTCGGTCTATATGTGATTGAGTTAATAAAGTTCCGATATTCAATAGCAGACGAGAATCTTCATTATAAATTGGTTTAGCTAGAACCATTCCTACTTCACAGTTATTAATTTGAACTAATCTCAACTAGGTACCTCATTTCTACAAACATAGATAATTCTTATAGTTGTTATTATTTTACTATGTAATTATCTGAAAAAACAAATTAATTTCAAAATTGTATTATGTCATCCTACAAAAAAATCGAAAGGCGTAGTTTTTTTGATGGATTTGGAAATTAAAAAGTCAATTTTTCTTAATCAATTCTAAAAGTTTGCAAGGCATAAATAATCTTGTTTTAACATTTGAAATAGGTTGTGATGTAACATAGACTTATACTCAACATAAAAAGTAGATTACAATTTTGATCAAACCTATCTAACAATCAAAAAGGGGCCTTAATTCATGAGTTATCATCATATATTTGAGAAATGGTTAAAGAATGATTCTCTAGACGATGAATCGAAATTACAACTTCATCGCATGCAATTTAATGAAAAAATGATGGAAAATGCCTTTTATAAAAACCTTGAATTTGGTACCGGTGGCATGCGTGGAGAAATTGGTGCTGGAACGAACCGCATGAACACTTACACGGTTCGTAAAGCGTCTCAAGGGATTGCTGAATTCATTAAGGCTGCAGGAACGGATGCAATGAAACAAGGCATTGTAATTGCTTATGATAGCAGAAGAAAATCACCGGAGTTTGCACATGAAGCTGCCGCTACTTTTGCGAAAAACGGCATTCAAGCATATGTGTATGAATCACCTCGGACAACGCCACAGTTATCATTTAGTGTACGTGAACTAAATGCCTTTATGGGTGTGGTGATTACGGCAAGTCATAATCCACCTGAATACAATGGATACAAAGTGTACGGGGAAGATGGCGCGCAATTGAATCTTGAAGATGCCGAAGCGGTGATTTCATTCGTAAATGAAATCTGTGATGAATTGGCTATTGAAAAAGGAGACTTCGATTCTCTACTGAAAAAAGGCACTATTGAATTTGTAGGGGAAGAACTTGATCAATTGTATGGTGATGCTGTTAAATCGGTACAACATCAATCAGATCAGACAATGAAGGAAAATATTAGGGTGGTCTTTTCTCCACTACATGGGGCTTCAGGTGAAACAGTTCAAACAATAATGACTGAAGCAGGTTATACACAGTTTGACTATGTGACGGAGCAAATGAAACCTGATGGAGAGTTTCCGACTCTAGAGTCACCAAACCCCGAAGAAGCAAGCTCGTTCCAGTTAGCTAAGGAAAAAGGATTGGAAACAGACGCTGATTTATTAATCACGGTTGATCCAGACGGGGACCGAGTAGGCATAGCGGTAAAGCAAGACGAGGACTTTGTTCTTTTAACCGGAAATCAAACAGGCGCAATTTTAATTGACTATTTATTAACACAAATCAAAGAAAATGGCGAAATGCCAGCTAATGGTCGTGTTTTTAAAACCATTGTGACTTCGGATTTAGGACGAGTTATAGCTGAATACCACGGAGCTTCCACAGAAGACGTATTAACTGGTTTTAAATTCATAGGCGAAAAGATTAAACAATACGAAGAAACAAAGGAATTCCAGTTCTTATTTGGCTACGAAGAAAGCTATGGTTATTTAATCAAGCCTTTCGCTCGTGACAAAGATGCGATTCAATCTGTCATAGCGATTACGGAAGCAGCGGCTTATTATAAGAGCCATGGTAAGACGTTACTTGAAGTTTTACATGATCTGTATGAACGACATGGTTATTACCTTGAAGGTCTTGTATCGGTTACAAAAAAAGGAGCAGACGGAGCGCGTGCGATTCAACAATTATTAACAAGCTTGCGAGAAAATCCTCTAAAAGAAATTGCCGGTCTCTCAATCGCTTCGGAAGAAGACTATTCAACACAAAATCGATCCTTTGTAGATGGACGAAAGAAAGAAGGGCTATCTTTACCAAAATCAAATGTCATTAAATATTTCCTTGAAGA
The DNA here is from genome assembly GCA_041605715.1 of Paenisporosarcina sp. Taxonomy (GTDB): domain Bacteria; phylum Bacillota; class Bacilli; order Bacillales_A; family Planococcaceae; genus Paenisporosarcina. The sequence continues at coordinate 4,374 of JBFIXW010000054.1, read as the reverse complement.
TGGATCATGGGTTTGTGTTCGACCAAGTGGAACAGAGCCTAAAATTAAATACTACATTGGCGTGACAAGTCCAACTGAGCTCGAAAGTAATGAAAAATTAAACAAGATCACGAAAGAGTTTACAAACGAAATGAATACAAGATTTTAACAACAATAAATCCCGATCTTCTTTGAAGCAATTAACGACTATCGAAAGTGAAGAGGATGCCAATAATGAATACAGTAATTGAACCAGTCAATGAACAATGGAAAAGGAATATCATCCTCTTTTTGAGCAGTCAAACCCTTTCATTATTTGGCTCTATGTTAGTGCAATATGCCATTATGTGGTATATCACCTTAACAACAGAATCTGGTGTCATGATGACAATTTCCATCGTCTGTGGTTTCCTGCCTGCTTTTTTCCTTTCACCATTTGCTGGAGTTTGGGCAGATCGGTACAACCGAAAAATGCTCATTATTTTTGCAGACTCAATGATTGCCATTTCAACACTCATATTAGCAATTTTGTTTTTCCTCGGATACGATTCGCTCATATTGTTATTCGTGATGTCAGCCATTCGTGCTATTGGAGCAGGTATTCAAACACCGGCAGTTGGTGCCATACTTCCACAAATTGTGCCAAAGGAACAACTAACAAAAGTAAATGGGACGAATGGAAGTATACAGGCATTTGTCATGTTACTTTCACCAATGCTAGCCGGAGCACTCCTATCAGTAGCTTCAATTGAAGTGATATTTTTAATCGATGTGGTCACCGCTGCAATTGCCGTCTTCACACTTTTAGTATTTTTGAAAATACCTTTACATGCCAAGGCAGCGCAAGCACAAACAACCAGTTATTTAAGTGACTTAAAACTAGGTTACACCTATATTAAGAATCATGAATTTCTTAAGAAATTCTTTGTCTTTTTTGCGTTCTTCTTTGTACTTGTTGCACCTGCGGCGTTTTTAACACCGCTTCAAGTTGCCAGGACCTTTGGAAATGCCGTATGGCGACTAACAGCTATTGAAATTGCTTTTGCATTAGGCATGATTGTAGGCGGAATCATCATTGCGTCTTGGGGTGGTTTTAAAAACAAGATGCATACGATGACACTTGCAACACTCATGATGGCGGTGTGTACAGTTGCCTTTGGAGTAGTCCCTGTTTTTTGGGCATATTTAATTTTCATGGGGATTGTCGGTATTTCGATGCCTATATTTAATACACCCTCAATGGTTTTACTGCAAGAGAAGGTGGAAGGGGATTATCTTGGGCGAGTATTTGGAGTTTTAGGAATGATCTCGAGTTCCATGATGCCTCTTGGAATGCTTATTTTTGGACCATTAGCCGACGTGGTTAAAATTGAATGGTTGTTAATAGGTACCGGCATTCTATTGTTTATTCAAGGATTTTTCTTAATGGGGAGCAAAGTGTTAATGGAAGCGGGAAAACCAAACGTGAAAATCCCTTAGATGGATTTTTAAATTAGTGGTACAAAAATCCGATACAAAAAAGTGCCACTATAACCGGTTTTACAAGAAACTTTCTACTAAGTACCTACATAAAATAGGTGGAGAAAAATAAGTAGTTTTCTCCACCTATTTATAATTTACTTACCTCGAGAGTAGCTAGCGGGAGAGTGGATTGAAATTCACTCTGAGATAATTTGAATACATAATCTTTGGATTGCTCATAGAAATCGTCTTTTCTAAATGATGGTGTGGTAACTTTCATTTTTAAGAAGTGACGATTTTTTTTATTTTATAAAAGTTAAGATGTAGTTAAATGATGTAGTGGAAGGCGGTGACTCCGACGGGAAAAGCGTGTCCAGGTGGGACCCCGCAAGAGCTTGCGATGAGGAGGCTCACGGACCGCCCGCGGAAAGCGTCCGCATGCAACGGAATCATTTCTATTTTTAATATGAAAAGTTTAGGAGCGGTTCGTAGTTCAGTCAAAAGTAGGAGCTACAGTTCCTGCAAATGCACGAAAGCTAATGGTATGATATTTCGTATACTAGTTAGTAGTGAATGGAGGTCGAATGCATGCTTAGTAATGAACACTCGAATATTGAGCTATTAAAAGAGATAGCTGAATTGCTCAATGAAGAGACCGAAATGACAACAATGCTGCAGGGGGCACTCCGAAAATTTTTAGCAGGCACACAATTTCAAACAGGTTGGATATTCTTTATTGACGGCAAAGGCAAGCATCAATTAATTGCCCATGAACATTTACCACAAGCGCTTGAATTTAACCAATGTCATCATTTACAAAAAGGTGGCTGTTGGTGTATTTCGAAATATAGAAATGGTGAATTAAAAAAAGCGACGAACATGATCGAATGCCAACGAATAGAAAATGCCATAAATGCGGAAGTTGGTGATCATGGAGGGATAACTCACCATGCGACGGTTCCGCTTCAATCAGGTCCAGAAAGATTTGGGCTGTTAAATGTTGCTTCACCCAATACAGTTGCTTTTACAGAAGATGAACTTGCGTTACTCGAATCGGTGGCTTTCCAAATGGGATCGGCAATTAAACGAATTGTGCTAACGAAACAAGAACAGGAAATGGCCCTTGTGCAAGAACGAAATCGCCTAGCAAGGGATTTGCATGACTCCGTTAACCAACTGCTTTTCTCTGTCACTTTGACAGCAAGAGGTGGGAGCATCTTGGCTGAGAATAATGAAGTGAAACAAACGTTTCAAGAAATTCAACATCTCACGCAAGAAGCCTTAACTGAAATGAGGGCTCTTATTTGGCAACTGCGGCCGAAAGGGCTGGAAGCCGGTTTATTAGATGGCATAAAAAGCTACGCAGAGATGCTTGGTTTAACAATAAAAGTACATGTAACTGGTGTCATTCAACTACCTTCAAAGACGGAAGAAACACTATTTCGTATAGCGCAAGAAGGGTTAAATAATATTCGTAAACACGCTGGTGTTCACAAAGCAGAGTTGTATATTACCATTACACAAACTGATGTACTGTTCGTTTTAAAGGATGAAGGATGTGGATTTTTACTCGATTCCTCAATTCAAATTCCTTCTATTGGTTTACAAAGTATGAAAGACCGAGCACAGGCAGCAGGCGGTACGGTTGACTGGACAAGTCAAATTGAAAAAGGGACGGAATTATTAATCCGAATACCTTATTAAGGAGGATTCTGCATGATTAAAGTACTGATTGCGGATGATCACCATGTCGTTCGCAGGGGGTTATTATTTTTTCTGAAAACCCAAAAAGATATTCTGGTAGTAGGGGAAGCCACAAATGGAAAAGAAGCGGTGGACTTGACAGCCATTCTGAGACCCGATATCGTCTTAATGGATTTGGTTATGCCCGAGATGGATGGAATTCAAGCAACAAAACGGATTAAGAAACAATTTCCTGACATACAAGTGCTCATGTTAACCAGTTTCTCTGATCGAGATCACGTCATCCCAGCGATTGAGGCTGGAGCATCTGGTTATCAATTAAAAGATATTGAACCAGATGATTTAGTAGAGTCCATTCGAACGCTGATGCGTGGAGAAAATACGCTTCATCCGCATGCAACTTCACAACTCATGAAGGAACGTGAGCCAAAAGAAGATCCTCCTCATACGTTATATCCATTAACTCCGAGGGAACAAGATGTTTTATCCGAGCTGACAAAAGGGAAAAGCAATAGAGAAATAGCGTCTTCATTATTTGTAACAGAGAAAACGGTCAAAACACATATATCCAATATTTTTTCAAAACTACATGTACAAGATCGAACCCAAGCTGCTTTATATGCGGTGAAACATGGATTAACCGAACCTAGTGGTATGTAAAGGAGAGAGACAATGAATATATTAGTAATCAGTGGTGGGCCACGTAAGCATGGCCGTTCTGCAATCGCTGCAAGATTTATTGAACGAACATACAGGTTTCATACGATGGATTTAAGTGTGATGGAATTGCCAATGTATAACGGAGAAGAAGAGCAAGCAACAAACCCTGTTGTGAAATCTTTAAGAAAAGCTGTTTTAGAAGCAGACGCCGTTGTATTAATATCCCCTGAATACCATAGTGCAATGAGTGGAGCACTAAAAAACACACTCGACTTTTTAGGAAGCACACAATTTTTACACAAACCGGTTGGATTAATAGCTATTGCAGGTGGGGGAAAAGGCGGCATTAATTGTTTGAACAATATGCGAACTGTCCTGCGTGGAGTTTATGCGAATGCCATTCCTCGTCAGTTAGTTCTTGACCCTAGTACTTTTGATTATGACAGTGATGGTCTTGTCAAAGACGCGGCAGAACAAGTCAATGGATTAATTGAAGAACTAAAAATGTATGCGCGTATTGGCAGAGAAATTAAATCATATCAATAAGAAAAAGCTGTTCAACATCATTTG